>JBBTVH010000127.1:0-4462 GCA_038063355.1 Patescibacteria group bacterium
TCTGGATCGTCTGGCGATGCGCAATCCGCGAAGGCTTTGGGATCGGGAGTGTGCGAAGTGCAGCAAGCCCATTGCGACAAGCTATGCACCGGATCGCTCCGAGCAGATCTACTGCGACGAGTGCTATCTCGCTACCGTGTATTAAACTTCCTCCTTTTTTCTTATGCCTATCACTTACGACGATTTCCAAAAAGTCGACATGCGCGTCGGCCGCATCGTGCGCGCTGATCCTTTTCCGGAGGCGCGAAAGCCCGCATATAAACTCACCATCGACTTCGGACCGGAAATCGGCACGAAGATGTCGTCGGCACAGATCACGGAACACTATCAGGCGAAAGATCTCATAGAGCGCCTCGTGGTGTGCGTCGTGAATTTTCCTCCGAAGCAGATCGGCCCGTTTATCTCCGAAGTCCTTACTCTTGGTGTTCCGGATGCGGAGGGCAGAGTGGTTCTTCTGAATGTCGATCATCCGGATGTGCCTCTTGGTTCCCGTGTGTTTTGATGCAAAACAAGTGTCTTCAATGCTCGGCCCTCTTTGAGATTACTCAAGATGATCTCGCGTTCTACGCGAAAGTCTCCCCGGTCATCGCAGGCAAAAAGCAGGATATTCCTCCTCCGACCCTCTGCCCCGAGTGCCGCTGGCGCAGACGCCTCTGCTTTCGCAACGAGCGCAATCTCTACCATCGCAAGTGCGATCTCTCGGGACGCTCCATGATCTCGATGCATCCTGCGGATTGTTCTTTTCCCGTGTATCACATCACGGAATGGATGACGGATAAGTGGGATCCGAAAACCTACGGGCGTGCATTTGATTTTTCCCGATCATTCTCCGAGCAATTCAAAGAATTGTGCGATCAAGTGCCGCATTTCAACGCGTTCGTGGATCCGCACATGGATATCAATGCGGAGTACACCAACTGCAGCAGCGAAGCCAAAAACTGTTACCTCATTACACAGGCGGAGAAGAACGAAGACTGTTATTACTCGCGCGGGATCAATAACTGCAAAGACTGTTGCGATTGTCTGCGCGTGCAGAAGTGCGAACTTTGCTACGGTTGCATCAACGCGGCCGATTGCTATCACTGCCTCTTCGTCCAGGACTGCAGCAACTGCTCCGATTGTTATTTTTCCTCCGGACTTCGCGGCTGCTCGCATTGCTTCGGGTGTCACGAGCTCTCCCAAAAAACATATTGCATCTTCAACGAGCAGGTCACGCCGGAGGAATGGAAGAAAAAAGTCGAAACTCTTACGCTGAGTCACGCCGTCATTGATCAAATGCAGTCGCAGAGCGCCCGTAAGCGTCTTGAAGTTCCACACAAAGATGCACGCATTCTTCAAAGTGAAAACGCAACAGGGGATCACCTCGTCGAATGCAAAAATGCCAAAGCGTGTTTCGATTCACGCAATCTCGAAGACTGCGCGTATTGCTATGAAGTCGTGAACGGCGCGAAAGACACGTACGACTTTAGCATGTTCGGCCTCAACTGCGAGCTTGTGTACGAATGCAATGGCGGAGGATACGGCATGCACCAGGTTCTCTTCTCCAATCATTGTTGGAATAACGTCTCCAATCTTCTCTACTGCGAAAGTTGTTTCCCTTCGGTCCGCGATTGCTTCGGATGCTTCGGGCTCCGCCAGGCGCAATACTGCATCTTCAATAAGCAGTACACGAAAGAAGAATACGAGAAGCTCGTCCCTAAAATCATCGAACACATGCGCAATGGTGGTGAATACGGTGAGTTCTTTGATCCTTCCATCTCCGCATATGGTTACAACGAATCCTTGGCCGGGGAATTCTTCCCGATGACAGAACAAGAAGTTAAAAAGCGCGGATGGCCGTGGCGCGAGGAAGCGGCATCCAATGAACAGTACCTCGGACCCGAGCGGTCCATCCCAGAAACCATCAATGAAGCGGGAGATGACATCAGCGAGTGTATTTTCCGCTGTCAAAAAACAGGAAAGCCCTATCGCATTATCGAACAGGAACTGCGCTTGTGCCGAAGACTCGGGGTACCACTGCCTAAAAAGTGTCCCGCGCAGCGCCATCTGGATCGCGTAGCGCAGAGAAACCCGCGCAAGCTCTGGCCGCGCGAATGTGCCAAGTGCAAGAAGGGGATTCAAACGACGTATTCTCCTGATCGTCCGGAAATTGTGTACTGCGAACACTGTTATCTCTCTTCTGTGTACTAATCATGCAAACCTGCAAGCAATGCTCGGCGAAATTTGAGATCACTCAAGCTGATCTCAGCTTCTACGAAAAAGTTTCCCCGGTCTTTGCAGGAAAGCGCTACGACATCCCGCCGCCAACTCTTTGTCCTGAGTGCCGTATGCGCCGCCGGCTCACATGGCGCAATGAGAAGAGGCTCTATCACCGGAAATGCGGCCTCACGGGAAAGCAGATCCTCTCGATATACGCGCCGGAATCGCCGTACACCGTCTACGATCATCGCGAGTGGTATACCGACAAGTGGGATCCTCTCGACTACGGCAGGGATTTCGATTTCTCGCGGCCGTTTTTTGAGCAGTTTGGAGAATTGCTGCTTGCGTGTCCGATGCGCTCTGTGAACCTTCAGGCGGAGAACGACAACTGCGAATACACGAACCTCACGACCCGCAACCGGAATTGCTATCTGATCTTTGCCGCCAACGACAACGAAGACTGTTACTACTCCATGTACATCCATCGGAGTTCGGATCTGATCGACTGCTTCTTCGTCTTCGACAGCGAGCTCTGTTACGAATGCATCGATTGCGAACATTGTTATGGGCTGATGCGGAGTCAGTACTGTGAATCGTGTACGGAATCCGAACTTCTGTTCGCCTGTCGCGGTTGCAAGAGTTGCTTTGGGTGCGTGAATTTGGCGAACCAGGAATATTGTCTCTTCAATCAACAGCTTTCGAAGGAGGAGTACGCCGCCACTCTCAAGAAAATTCATTCCAGTCCGGAGTTTTTTGAGAGAGCACAGGCGGAATGGCAAACATTGAGGCTTTCACTCCCGCACAAAGCGTACGCGGGCTTAAGTAACGAGAATGTCAGCGGCGATCACCTCAATCACTGCAAGAACGTGGAGAATTCTTTCGACTGCACGTATCTCGAGGATTGCGCGAATTGCACCTGGCTTCACAAGAGCAAGGAGTGCAGGGACTGTTATGCCTGGGGCATCCCCGGGGAATTGGCCTATGAAAACCATCTGATCGGAAACGGCTTTTACAAAGTCTCCTTCAGCGAATCCTGCTGGAACAGTGTCCGCGATCTCCTCTATTGCAGATACTGCCTAGACGGCTCCAAAGACTGTTTCGGATGCGATTCTCTGCGTGCCGGCAGTTACTGCATTCTCAATAAGCAGTACACACAAGAGGAATACGAGCGCTTGGTCCCCAAAATCATCGAGCATATGC
This sequence comes from Patescibacteria group bacterium, assembly GCA_038063355.1. Classification (GTDB taxonomy): domain Bacteria; phylum Patescibacteriota; class Gracilibacteria; order Peribacterales; family Peribacteraceae; genus 2-12-FULL-55-11. The sequence goes on from JBBTVH010000127.1 coordinate 3,400, forward strand.
GTACGACAGGAGAGTGGGGAGAATTTTTCCCGTCAGCGCTTTCCCCGTACGCCTATAACGAGACCGTCGCGCAGGAATATTTCCCACTTACGGAGCAGGAAGCCTCAAAAAAGGGATACCGCTGGCGTCCGGAAGATGATGAAGAGAAGAAATACATGGGACCGAAGATCGATCTGCCCAGAAACATTGAGGATGTCCCAGATGAGATCTGTAAAAGCATTCTCACATGCGAAGTCACCGGCCGTCCGTACAAGTTGATCCCGCAGGAACTGGAATTCTATCGGAAGATGAACATTCCTCCTCCACGCCGTTGCTTCGACCAGCGCCATGCCGATCGCCGCGCTCAACGAAACCCCCGTCAGCTCTGGGAGAGGGAATGCGGCAAGTGCAAGAAGGCAATTCGCTCCACCTATGCCCCTGATCGTCCTGAAACTGTTTATTGTGAAGAATGTTATCTCTCTACCGTCTATTGATGTCTCCTTCCTGCACTACCTGCGGCCAGACATTTACCTTCGATGAGGTGGATCGAGCGTTCTATAAACAATGGGATCTTCTGGATCCTGTGGATTGCCCCGATTGCCGTAGGCAGCGGCGCTTGGTGTTTCGGAATTTTTTCAATTTGTACCATCGCACGTGTGATCTCACCGGGAAAAAGATCATCTCGATGTATGACGAGAATGTGCCGTTTCCTGTGTACGAGATGCACGAGTGGTGGGGCGACAAATGGGATCCCTTGGCGTATGGGAAAGAAGCAAACACCCATGAACCGTTCTTCACGCAATTGCAGTCGCTGCATGCTTCTGCGCCGCGCATGTCCATTGTAAACGCTCAATGCGAGAACTCCGATTACTGCACGATGTCCTTTGGGAGCCGCAACTGCTATCTCATTTTCGGGAACGTCAAAAACGAAGACTGCTCCTACGGACATATCGTGTGCCAATGTAAAAATTGCTTTGACTGTCTCTACTGTTTCCGAAGTGAGCTTCTTTATGAATGCATTGATTGCGTCCAGTGTTATGCACTTACGTTTTCCCGCGATTGCGATAACTGCTCATCGAGTTCT
>JBBTVH010000128.1:0-4867 GCA_038063355.1 Patescibacteria group bacterium
CGCCTCCGAACATTGTGATTTCATTGCTGACGGTGATGAGGCCCGCATCCGAGAAATGGATAGTGTCGTCGCTCGAGGGATCCTTCACAAGAGTGTCGAAGGTGATTGCGCCCGAGAGCGTCTGGCTCGTGCCGTCAAAGGTCGCGGTACCGCTGCTTTGGGTGAAGACGCCGCCCGTATTGAGCGTGAAGTCGCCGCCGACGTTCATAGCACCCACCGTGAGCGCGGCTTGCGCGGCCGCCGCAATGGAGACGTCATTGTCGACGTCCAGCGCGAGGCTGTTTGTAGTGAGATCGAGGTTTCCAAGCGTAACGGTAAGATCATTGAGCGCGGAAAGCGTACCGCCCGCGATTGTCACATCGTCACTCGTGCCTCCGCCAGTGTTGTTCACCGTAAGGTTGTAGAGGCTCTGACCATCGAGATCCACGGCTTGATCGCTGTCATCATTGAGGGTCCACGTGCCCGCGGTGACCGTCAGCGTTGCGGCGTCGTTCACGAGAATGGTACCGGAGGCCGTGACGTTGCTGTTGGTGGTGAAGGTTGCCTGGGCGGCATCGGCAAGAGTGATACCGCGTTCCGTGATGAGAGTGAGAGAGTTGGTGGTCATGTCGAGACCACCAAGGGTGACAACGAGAGCGCCAGAGACGAGGAGCGGACCACCAGCGAACACGATGTCGTCGTCGGTACCACCGCCGGCGTTATTGACGGTGAGATTGAAGACCGCCTGACCGTCAAGATCTACGGCTTGGTCACCGATGTCATTGAGCGTGAGGGTACCGGCAGTGACGGTGAGAGTGGCGGCATCGTTCACGAGGATGGTGCCGGAAGCAAAGATGTTGGAGTTCGTAGTGAGCGTGGCCTGGGCGGCATCCGCGAGGGTGATACCGCGGTCGACGACCAGTGTCTCGGTGTTGGTAGTGAGATCAAGGTTACCGAGAGTGACGATGAGCGCCCCGGAGAGGAGGATCTGGCTATCGGCTGCTACAACCACGTCATCGCTGGTGCCTCCGCCGGTGTTGTTGATCGTGAGGTTGTAGAGGCTCTGGCCGTCGAAGTCGACGGTCTGGTCACTGTCATCGTTGAGGGTCCACGTGCCCGCGGTGACCGTCAGCGTTGCGGCGTCGTTCACGAGAATGGTACCGGAGGCCGTGACGTTGCTGTTGGTGGTGAAGGTTGCCTGGGCGGCATCGGCAAGAGGATACCGCGCTCCGTGATGAGAGCGAGGGAGTTACTGGTCATGTCGAGGTTTCCGAGGGTGACCGTCAGTGCGCCGGAGAGGAGGAGCGGACCTCCTGCAATGGTCACGTCATCGCTGGTTCCGCCGCCGACGTTATTCAGCGTGAGGTTGAAGAGGGCCTGCCCGTCGAGATCGACCGCTTGGTCACTGTCATCGTTGAGGGTCCAGGTACCGGCCGTCACCGTCAGGGTCGCGGCATCGTTGACGAGGATCGTTCCGGAAGCCGTCACGTTGGAATCGGTCGTGAGAGAGGCATTCGCACTGTCCGCAAGCGTGATGCCGCGGTCCGTGACGAGCGCCATATCATTGGTCGAGAGATCAAGGTTGCCGGAGGTGATCGTCAGCGCTCCAGAGAGGAAAAGCTCTCCGTTCACGTTGGTGACAATGTCATCACTGGTACCGCCACCGACGTTATTCAGCGTGAGGTTCTTGAAGGTCTTGGTAACGTTCGCGCCTACCGTGAAGTTCTGGTCGGCGTTGCCGTTGAAAATAAGGGTGCCGGTATTCGTGAATGTGGAGTAGACCGAGCCCGCCCCTTTGGTGATGGAAAGACTTCCGGAGAGCGAGAATGTGTTCATGAGGCCGGTAACCACACCTCCCGTCTGCGTGTAGCTTCCGGAGTTAGCGACGGCCGCATTGCCTCCGATGAAACGTCCACTGCCAACGGTCATGCCGCTCGTACCGATGGCGATGGAACCGGTTCCCTGAAGCAGGGAGCCTGTCCAAGCGCTGTTCAGCTCCAGACCTGTGATCGTGATGTTGCTTCTGATCTGCGCGTTCACGCCTCCGCTGAGCTTGTCAAAAATCACCAGATCCGCGGCAACCGGAATGGTCTCGCCGCCGGCACCTCCGCTGGTAGCTGCCCAGTTCGCGGTATTTTCCCACTGGTTGCGGACGGCGGCCTCTCCGCCACCCACCCAGTAACGGCTGGCGGCAAGCGCGATGTCCGCAGAACTCACAAAGAGGAGAGCTGCAAGGGAGACAGAGGAGGCTATCCTTAGAAACATTGCTTTCGATGTACACATAAAAAATTTCTGTAAGCGGATAACCGAATGTAATCGTACTCTGAAGCACACCGTGGAAAGGCATTTGCACTTTCCAGAAATCTTTTTTGTGATTAAATCTCCTCATTGCCATGCTGTTTCATAGCCCGGTCTTCCTCTTTTGGTTTTTACCGCTCGCGCTTCTCGGGAGTGCCGTATTGCGCAGGCACCGGATGGTGTTTCTGCTTTTGAGTAGCTACGTCTTTTACATGTGGTGGAACCCTCTGTTTCTGCCGCTGCTGATCTTTTCGACTGCATTGAATTTCTGGATCGGCAAAGGCGTCGCTCGAGGATCTGGTGCTCGTTCGGGTCGACGATGGATGACGGCGGGCATCATGCTGAATCTTCTGCTCCTTGGGTTCTTCAAATATCAATTCATGATTGCAGAGACGGTGACGGGACTCACAGGCATCGCTGTTCCGACGATCGGCATCGGCCTCCCGCTCGCGATCTCCTTCTTCACGTTCGAAGGCATCAGCTATCTCGTGGATGTCTATAAAGGTGCAACGCCCGCAAAAAACTTTCTCGCGTTCGGATGCTTCATGTCTTTTTTCCCGCATCTGATCGCGGGCCCCCATCATCCGCTTTCCGGCGATCGCTCCACAGTTATCACGGCCAAGCAATGAGGAGCAGGCCCCCGCCCTGAGCGGAGTCGAAGGGTACGGGCCTGCGGTCCTTAGGGCGGAAGGCATGTACCGCTTCGTGCTGGGTCTCAGCAAGAAAGTTCTTCTCGCCGACACGCTCGCCCTGATTGCCGATCCGATCTTTGCTGCAGGACCCGCCTCTACCACGCAAGCGTGGCTCGGGCTTCTGGCCTACACGTTTCAGATCTACCTCGATTTCTCTTCGTATACCGACATGGCCATCGGCATCGGCCTGCTCTTTGGCATCCGCCTTCCCGAGAACTTCGAGACGCCGTACTTCGCCGTGAGCATCACGGATTTCTGGAAGAGATGGCACATCACGCTTTCGTTGTGGATTCGCGATTATCTGTATATCCCCCTCGGCGGGAGTCGTAGATCGGCACCGAGAGTGGCCTTGAACTTTATTATCGTGATGACGCTTGCAGGCCTTTGGCACGGCGCCGCGTGGACGTTTGTGCTCTGGGGTCTCTACTACGGCATCCTGCTTGCGCTCGAGCGGTTTTTGATGCTCGATGTGCTCAAGAAATTTCCGGTGACGCTGCAGCGATGCTGGACGTTCTTGCTTGTGACATGCGGTTGGGTGCTTTTTCGGTCTCCATCGATCGGGGACGCCGGGGAATATTTTTGGATGATGCTCAGCGGTAGATCGGGTGACGCGCTCCCCTGGTGGATGATTGTTCCCGTCGTGATCGCCGCACTCTGGATCGCTCTCGAGCGCAGAGTCCCAAAAAAACCCTCTGCATTTTCTCTTCCGCTTGGCCTTGGCTTTGCTGTGCTCACATGCGTGAGTGTTTTGATTGCACTCGGTAGCGAAAGTTCTCCCTTTATTTACTTTCAGTTTTAATGCAACGCCAGACTCCTGATCGGCCACTCCTCTTCTGCATCCTCATCGCTGCGGTATTCCTGACGATGATCAGCATCGACCGCATCGCGCCTGCCGTCCTCGAACGCGATGCGTATTTCTACCACCCATGGGAATACATGATGGGAGCGTTCCGCTACAATATTCCACGGAGAAGCCAGACGATGGAGATGGAAGGCTACGGCGACCTCGCCAATATGCTCGGCGTGCCCGACGAGCGTGTGATGCGCGATTTCCGATGGACGAACGACCGCTACGGCAAGCGCAATGCCCTATCCACGCAGCATGATGACCCGGCGATTGTGATTGTAGGAGACTCTTTCATGGCCAGCGCTGCGGACAGTGACGAGGCAAGTTTTGTCACGCAATTCCAGAAGAAGATCCTGGGGCCGGTCACCGGCTACGCCCCGTCCGACATGTCCGTTTTTTTGCAAGATCCACGGTTGAAGGTTCATCCGCCGGATATCGTTCTCTGGGGGAGAGTCGAACGGAACACGCTCGGAAGTAACGGTGAGATCGAAACGCTTCTCAAGGATACGTCCTGCTTTTCAGAAGTGACGCGATACGAGCGCATCGAAAAATCATCGAAGGATTTCGTGAAGTCTATCATCGGAAATTTCGTGGAGTACGCGCAGCTTTCTCTTCTGAGGCGCACCATGCAGCAGTCGCTCAAGCATGGGCTCTTTACGCTTACGGGAGAGCACGTCCGTTCTGTCATTCTCATCCCCGGCGAATCGATGCTCTTTCATGACCGCGGAGCCGCTCTTCTTTCCGCTCCGGCTTCTGCACGGGGTTATGACCACGTCGTTGATGCCGTAGCACATGTCCGTGACTGTCTTGCCGAACGCGGCACCAAACTGATCTTCATGCCGATTCCCGACAAAGAGCATGTGTATGCCGCTCGTCTGGAGCGGGAAATGCAATCACCGGATCCCCTCGCCGTTTTGGATGCCATGCTCGCCGAAAAGAACATCGCCCGTGTCTCGCTTATCGATCGCTTCCTTGCAGAAAGCACGCCAGGAAAAGACCTCCTCTATTGGCCCGATGACACGCACTGGAATGCGCGCTGGTTAGGTGTGGG
>JBBTVH010000129.1:0-1892 GCA_038063355.1 Patescibacteria group bacterium
CTGCCTTGTCGATACTCGCGAGGACTGTCCCCGCACTATTCTGCCACTCCTGAAGATTGGCGGATTGGGAGGCGGCTCCTTTGATGATTTGTCCTATAGTAGAAGCTTCAACAGACTCAACTTGTAAACGTGCACCTGCAGATTGAGAGCTACCAATATTCATCCTAAAATTATTGTCAATTAAGAATCGCCGAGTACCACTATTTGCCGATATTTCCATCATATTCGATGTTGGCGTACTACTTGCCAACATAGATAAGCCCACGTCGCTGTTGCTCGGATACAGTCTGAATAAGTGACCGCCTGCCACCGAACCGTTGCCCCATGTCGCGGACGATCCGTCGGCATTGAAAGCGAATGTGTTACTTGTCGTGAGCCGGACAGCAACATGGTCGGTGGAATATTGGTCTCGGAAGACAATCTCTCTCTGTGATCCATTAGCATTCAAAAGTAAATTTCCGCTGGGTTGCACGGCAGTAAGCAATGTCCCCGCACTATTCTGCCACTCCTGAAGATTCGCGGTTTGGGAGGCTGCTCCTTTCACGGTGAGCGGAACCATCGTGGCACCGGTAGCAGCGAAGACTCCGGATGCGAATTGCAAACTCTTCCCGGAGGCGGTTCCGAGGATTTCCAATGCGGTTCCGGAGAAGGACGCGGCGAGAGAGAACGCATTCGATCCATTCAAACTCAATCCTTGTCCTGCTGTGTAGGTAGAACCCGTGTTGAGATCGGTTGCACAGGAGAATTTGTTGAGGGTGTCGTCCCAAATAACTTTCTGCGTCGATGCGTCGCAATCCGTGAGACCCGCACCTTCGAAGGAAGAAACCCAGAGAGAAGCACCGGAGGCGGAGCCTTCCCAAACGAGCGTGCCGGAAGATGTAAGGGAGTCTTGGGCGTGGAGGATAAGGCCGGAGGCGGTGCCGATGATTTCGAGTTTTGTATCAGGGCTCGTGGTGCCGATGCCGAGGTTGCCGGTACTTGTTATTCTGACTCGCTCAGTCGGAGTGGTATCGCTCGTCAAACTTCTTGTGCCGAAAATCAGGTCACCATTTGTGTAACCCGCGTCGGTTTTCTCCTGATAGCCGATATAAGCGGGATAAGATGAAGCACCTACATATCCGAATCCAATAAGACGATAGGAATCGACGCTGTATTCTGCCCCACCAAGACCCAGATAAGTATTGGCAACCGAGATTGTCATCGGTGCGGTTGCACTATTATTTGTAGATCGAGCGACTTTTAACATTCTGTTGGCATCAAAAACCAATCCTCCACCGCTAGCGCTTGTGACTTTCATAATATCCGCCGTCTGTCCTGATGCCCCGTCCACAATCAGTTGTGTGTTCGTTGCGACTCCATCCCAGATATTTAAATGTGAATTGGGATTCAGGGCAGTTGCGGTCCCTACCGCGACTCGACCATCATTTGCATAAACCATCCTGGCAGCATTGTTGGTATATATACTCAAGTTTGCGTTTGCGGTTGTACCCATAAAAAATGCACCGTCATTCGAAGCGTAGGCAGTAAACGAGGGGCTGGAAGGTGAAAAAGTGTCATTGAAAATTCGCATGGCATAAGGAGCCGAATCTGGAACATGGATATCCAGTCCGGTTATTGAACCTGTCGTCCTTACATCCAACTTCGCCCCCGGTGTCGCCGTCCCAATCCCAACATTCCCCATAAAGTAACTCGTCCCTCCCATCACCGTGAGTGCCGCGCCGGAAATCGTTCCGCGCGATGTGAGGTTTCCTTTGAAGAGACCGGTGGTTTGGACGATGAGGGAACCGGAGCTTCGGAGTTGATCCTGTGCATGCAAGATGCGACCAGAGGCGGTGCCCATAATCTCGAGGGCGGTGCCGGAGAAGGAAGAACTCAGGCTGAAGGCATTGCTG
>JBBTVH010000130.1:0-2463 GCA_038063355.1 Patescibacteria group bacterium
GGCAAATACAAAAACGTCTTCGCTCGTTTGCATGACCTCGATGTCGGCGACGAATACTGGGTCTACTATGGCGGCGACAAACACCGCTACATCATCCGAGAGAAGCAGGAAGTAAAGCCGAGTAACGTCCGCGTGCTCGACCAGCCGCTCGATAAACGCGTCGCGACGCTAATGACCTGCACACCGGTGGGAACCACGCTCCGCCGCCTCATTGTGACCTCAGAGGAAATTGACGCCATCACGGGGATGCCTCTGGAAGTCGGCGAAAAAGGCACGCACGGCGGGCAAAAGCTGAATGTGGAGCAGTTACCGATTTAGGGCGTTTTGAAGTGGTAGGCTGTTTTGGGTGTACGTACGTACAATTGCTAAATTGTTTCATTGCTGTATTGCTGGTGGAATGCAAAACCAAGGAAAGAAATATCTTCGGCTGAATGACATACGCGCTTACACTGAAGCATTCCATCTCACCAATGAAGTATGGAATATTGTTCAGATGTGGCCGTACTTCGCTCGCATAACTATCGGGAAACAATTCGTGAATGCAGTAGATTCCGTCTCAGCAAACATCGCGGAAGGATTTGGGCGCTACACGAAGAAGGACAAAATTCACTTTTACCGTTATAGCTTCGGATCAGTTATGGAATGTCTGGACTGGAACGAAAAAGCGAAGCGGAGAAATTTATTGAAATCGAATGAATACGAACGCATTCACAAAACCCTTCAGGCGCTCCCGAAGGAAATTCATCAACTTATTAATTTTACGAACGAAAAACTTCGTCAGTAACAATTCAACAATTGAGCAATGAAACAATTTCTCTTGGTGCCGCCGGATGGAGTCGAACCATCAAGTCCATTTCGGGACAGGGGATTTTAAGTCCCCCGCGTCTACCGTTTCGCCACGGCGGCATTCCACGACTCAGTGTATAGAAAAGAGGAACTTTTTCATTGTTTGAGTGCAGCACAACATTGAAGTTCTGGAACTTTTACTATAAATAAACAATTTAACAATTTAGCAATTTCCTGCTATAATAAAGAAGAATGTACACAAACACGATTTCCGCCTGGCTCCCCTGGCATCGGGAATCCTATTCAAAAAAAGCCATCGGCTGGCTGGCGCTTTCGGTGGCGATTCTCGCGGGATCAACCTCCGTCACCTTCGCATCGGCACTCGCGGGCACACTCTCGCCGATTTCCATGCTCTTCATTTCGGAAGCGCTGACCATGCTCTTCACGGTGCTTTCGTTCGGGTTCTTCCCCATCCTAAAACGGATCACGCGGCTCAAGAAAAAGAAAGTGTTACCGATCCTGCTTGTGGGTCTCAGCAATAGCGTCATCGCGCCGCTCCTTGCCTTCACGGGACTGCGAATGACGGGGCCCATCAACGCCGAGCTCTTCATCCGCGCCGAAGTCATTTTTCTCGTGCTGCTGGCGGTAGCGTTTCTGGGGGAGAAATTGAAGAGGCAGCACATCGTGGGGGCGATCTGCGTGTTCCTCGGGGTTGCGATCGTGACGCTTCGGGGATTCACGGAATCACTCACCCTCTCGCGCGGCGACGGATACATCCTCCTTGCGGCTCTGTTCTACGCTTGCGGAGGAATCCTCTACAAAAAGAAGCTGCATACGGTGGAGCCGGAACTGATGATCTTCTGCCGCACGTGCATCGCGCTTGCCGTCTTCTTCCTCTCATCCCCGTTCATGCACCACACGCTGATTGAGGAATTGCAGCACTTCCCCACGGAACTCATCATCGCACTGCTGGGCTACGGCTTCCTCGCGCGCTTCGTGAACCTCTTCAGTTTCTACGAATCCATCGAGCGGCTTCCCGTACGCACGGTGTCGCTGCTTCTTAATCTCGGTCTTGTCGGAAGTATCGGTTTTGCAAGCGTCTACCTGAATGCGCCGATTCTCCCCTATCATCTCGCCGGTGCGGGATTCATTCTCATCGGCTCGGTACTCATGGAAATCGAGAGCCTGACGGGGGGAAGGTGGCACTTTGTGGCGCTGTTGAAGCATAGGCATAGGAGCCACGTCTAAATTGAAAATGGAAAATTGAAAATGGAAAATTCGCAGGCGAATTTTTGGTCTGTATAATTTTCCATTTTCAATTTTCAATTTTCAATTTCCATAGACATCCATCGCCAATACCACGATCTTCACCACCTCCGCCCGATTTACCGCATCCTCCGGGCCGAATGTTCCCGTGGCATTCCCTTCGGCATCCGTGTAGCCGCTGATCACATGATCCTCGTAGGCAGTAACGACCGCGGCGCGGAACTCGGAGCTGTCGAGATCGGTGAAGGGAGTGGCTTCCGAATCGCGGATCATGACTTTGAACGCCTGGAGCATCGTCACGACGACTTCGTCACGACTGGCGGGACGAAGCGGATCGACCGTGCCATCGGAAAACACTGCCCACTGCATCTTCTCCGCGCAGCGGAAGTAGTCCTCGGACCAGCGCCCTTC
>JBBTVH010000131.1:0-2661 GCA_038063355.1 Patescibacteria group bacterium
TCCTTCATCCGTGATGGTGAGCTTCATGCCGTCACTCTCCACGAGTTTACTCTTCGAAGCGTAGTTCGCGGGGACCGGGTAGGTCTGGCCGGAGCCGTCCACCATGTTCTGTCCGTCAAAGATGCCCTCCACCACTTTGCCGGAGACCGGAGAAGTAGAGCCGCTCATCGTTCCTGCGCGTGAGACGATGCGTTCCCTGTCCGTATCGGTCACGCCCGTTACCTGCCTGAGCAGCGCATGCGCGGTCTTGAGTGAAGCGTTGGCGCTCTCGATGAGTTCTTGGACCTGGAGGATGATGTCGTCGGACATGGGGGTGTGGGGTGGGTAGAGACGTCCGGCCGGACGTCTTTACAAGGTGGACACAGAGAGCGATGTCGATTGCATCCGTTTCACGATCTCGATGTCTGTGAGGAGGCCTGCTTCGGCGCCGATTGCACCGACCACATTGCCGCTATTTATTGTACCGGCAATGAGCGCTTCGGGCAAGGTTTTCCCGTTCAGAAGGGCCCAGGTGACTCCGGTGGTAAAGGCGTCTCCCGCACCCGTTGTATCGATCACTTTTGCTTCGGAATCTACGGGGCAGCGATACAGCTTTTTGCCGTCGCTGGCCACGGTTCCGCGGCTGCCGTCGGTGATGCAGACGTGCGCGACGCCGCTTTTTAGAAGCGTTTTCATCGCCGCGTCGACCGACTGTTCTCCCGTGAAGCGCATGGCCTCCTCCTTATTCAGGACAAGGAGGGTGGTGGATTTCAGAAGCTCCGTATTGCTCTTTCCCTTGATGCCGGCATCGATCTGGCAGCCGCCGGGGTTCCACGTGAGGCGAGTGTCTTTCTGCACAAGGATCTCGATAAGATCATCCTCGATGACGCAGGCCTGCTCGTGGATGTGGTTGAGGATGATCCAGTCCACTTCGGCTGCCGAGGCCTTATCAAACAGTGCGTCGTGCATGTGCTCGTTGGTTCCGGGGTCGTAGAGGATCACGCGCTCGCCGCCGCTGCCGCTCAGGATGATCGAAAAGCTCGTCATCTCGTCCTCGATCACGGTCAGGCTTTTGGTGTCGACGCCTTCGTTCTGGAAATTCTTCTGGAGCGCATCACCCCACTGGTCCGCGCCGACGACGGAGCAGATGCTTGCATCACATCCGAGTCGGGAGAGTCCCACGGACGTATTGCCGGCGCCGCCACCGCAGGTTTCGATCACGTCCTTCACGCGGATTTTTTCACCGAGCGGCAGCGTGAAGAACGGGGACTTCTCGTCGCTGTGGATTTTTTCATGCGGAAGCCGGACGAAGAGGTCGTAGGTGGCGCCTCCGATGGACATTGTGCGCGGGCGATGAGGATGTTGCTGTGGGGTCATGGAATTGTTGAATTGTTATATTGTTGAATTGTTCGCAAGCGAAGTACAGAGAGCGACAGCAATTTAACAATACAGCAATTTAACAATTCCTATATTGCGTCTCCATACTCTGAAGAAATTGCAGCGTCATCCGCATCGTCTTTCTGCGCTGAGCGTGGACATAGAACGCGACTGCTGCGAGAGAGCCCGCAATCCACCAGGCGATCGGCGGGAGGCCCGTGCCAGGTGTAGCAGGAGCGCCGCTGTGGACGGTTCCCGACGGGGGAATCTGGCGTCCGCCGCCCGGTCCATTCGACGTGATCGGGAAGGGGGCCGGGTCTACCGGTGTGGTCCTGAATCCGATACCCGTGCCCGAGGGCATGCCGCCTCCTTCCGCGGCGAGGTCTTCCAACAGGTCTCCCGTGGTCGTCACGGGTGTGAGTTTCAGGACGTAGGTCACGTCATTGAGGAGATCGCGCAGCGCGTACGCGCGCAGATCGCCGTTGAGCGTGCGTTTCTCCGTGAGGTTTCCGGCCTCCACTCCGTATTCAAGAATGAAGGAGGAGAGGGGAATGTCGCTGTCGAGCGAGGACCATTCGAGCATGAGTCCGCCGTCTTGGGGCGTCACATCAAGTGTGAGGCCGAGCGCCGTAGCCGTAGTCTCAGCACTTTTCTCCTTGCTCTCGCGGTCGCCGGCGATCGCCGTTACCGCGAAGATATAGGTGGTTCCGGGCTTGAGTCATCCCACCGTGGCGCCGCCGCGTTGGTCGGGGCTGTCCAGGTAGATGCTGTAGTTGCCCGGCTCCGTGCCCACGTAGATGCGGTAGCCTTCCACGTCCTCGGAGACCGGCGTCCAGGTGAGATCCACCTGTTCGATCTTCGCCGTGGCCCGGAGTCCCGTGACCACCGGAAGAGCTTTGGGTTCCACCGTGAGCTGCATCCGCACTTCGGCGCTGTTCCCGGCCTTGTCGAGCGCACGGATCACCACCATGGTGTTTCCCGCTTCAGGAGCCTCGAAGACTCCTGCATACATGCCCGATGCGGTCTTGCTTTCCGTGAGCGCGGTCTCGTCTCCGTCAATCACTATGTCCACAGAGGCAAGGCCCGGTTCGGCGCGCACGACGGCCGTCACAGAGGATTCCTCTTCTGGTACGGCAGGATCAAACGTTCCTTCGCCGATTTCCGGCGCGGACGTATCGAGCTTGATGCGGATGTTTCCCGAGTCGAAGCGCCCGGAGGCGTCGCGGACCCGCAGTGTATGATCGATCTGGCGGGCGTCGAGGAGCACCGGAATAGAGAAGTGACCGTCGCTGTCGGTTTCGCCGA
>JBBTVH010000132.1:0-8438 GCA_038063355.1 Patescibacteria group bacterium
CGACCTCAGGTTTTGGAGACCTGCGCTCTACCAACTGAGCTAAGCGCCTAGAAGAAAACAAAAAGAACTGCCTGAAGCAGTATACGCAATGCTTGGGTGACAGGAAATCCGAGAGGCGATTTTCCGCATATTGACGCTGCTATGTCCGAGTGCTTATGTGGGTGCCAATGGGAGAGCGTATGCGATCTCAGGAAATCTACCCGAGAGGACCGGGGCGTGGCACAGGCTTGGTAGATCGGCGGCAGATGATAGGGGGCATGGCAGGGGTGTTTGCATTGCAAATATTCGGCCGTTTGCACGCAGACGATCTGGATGAAATGCTGGCTGCTCGAAAAGAGCTACAGGAACATCCGCTTTCCACCGTGAAAATTCTGGAGAGGCCCGATCCCAACGACAAAACGCTGATCATCTTTACGGATGAAGACGGAGTCCAAGTCTGTGTAAATCTGAGACATCTGTTCGAAATCGGTTGGGTGGCGGACCAGATTGAGGATCGCAAACAGAACCCCGTCGTTTTCGACGAAAAAAGCGAATATGAGCAGGATGCACAAGAACCGGACATACAGCCCGACCGAATGGGATCCGGATTCGCCGTGCAGATCGGACATTTTTCTCACATCGGGACCAATGTCCACGTTCTGAAATCTGCATCGAAGAAAATCGAAAAAGCGTGTGCAAGAAACAAACGGAGAGATATTTCCATGGTGCCGAAAGAGCTTCTGCGCCGATATTCTGGAGATGGGTACGACCTCTCTGTCGCTACCATCAGCGAAGATATAACGAACGCCGATTTGAGAGGCCGCAACGTGCGGATCACGGGCTTCGGATCTCAGATCATCCAGATAGAGGGGCCCGCATTACAATTAACGCATTGCAGGCATGGAAAGGGGTGTGAGTGTTGCCTGCAGGAATTCATACTGAAAGTGCCCCTCAAGGACCTCAAGCCTACCGATATCCCGGGGATGTCGGGAAGCTTGGTGGAAGATGCGGAAACCGGCGAGGGTGTGGGCATTCTTCATAGCGTTTCCCCTTCCCACCCTTCCCCTGATGCTCGCCATTTACAAATGCACTTTTACCGGCCAGAAGCCCAGCGAAGACTCCGGGATAAAGCCGTAACGAAACTAATGAGACACGGAGGGCGTTACTACATTTCAGAAATTTTGCGTGAAGGAGAAGCGCCCGCAACCGCAATAGCCGACATGTAGATTTACCAGAACCACCAACTCCCCTTCTTCTTTTTCGATCCCTTCAATCCCTTTTTGCTCTTCAATCCCTTTTCGCCATTCCCCTCTTCTACAACCGCTTCAACGATTTCGTCCTTTGGCGCACTCAATAAAAACCGCTCCTGTAACCCCTTCATGAGCACATTCGTTTCACGCTGGCGCTCGGAAAGATCATCGATGGCCTGAGCAAGCACGCGGATCTGTTCGTCTTTCACTTTGAGCTGATCACCGAGGTTCGTATTCGTGCGCTCGAGCAAATGCACATAGGAACCATGGGAAGAACTGACGGAAGGCGCACTCCCCGCTTCACCGTAATGGCGCTTCAGAAGCTCCTCACTGATGGTGTAGGCAAAAGGCTTCTTGGACTTCTTGAGTTTCACGGCATCCGTGGGAAGCGGATGGATAAAAGCCCTGTCGGCGTTCTTTTCCTGCTCAAGTACGGACCGTACAAACCTTCGGATGGTGATCTCCGCCTTCTGGTATCGGACTGAAGCATCCTTAATGGAAATAAACGGAGTCGTAGCTGATGCGGAAAAGTTGGTCATGATGATCAATGAGGATGAACTGAGTAGATCAATGATAATCATCACGACTACGCACGCAACAATCTCGTCTCGACAGGGCAGGGGAGTGGATGCGTAGTCATGAGGATGTTCTATGATTAGTCATGATCATGATCTGCATATGCATGATGATCATCGTGATGATGTGGTTTTGAATTTTTTTCAGCCCCATGTAGAGACGCACCGGTGGTGCGTCTCCTACACATGACCAAATGCCTCCTTATATATGTATATGATCCTGAGGATGATCATGATAATGATCATCAGCCGCACCCCTGCAGGGGTGCGGCTACGTGATCATGTGTATATCCACGCCTAATCATGGGGTGATCATTGCGTAATCACGATCAACAATCGCCCTATTTCTTCTTCCCCCATTTCCTTGGCGGCGCGGCACGCTTTTTCGACAGAATTTCCACGGCATCCTGCGTAGTGATGCTTTCGGGTGTGAATTTTTTGGGCAATGATGCATTGGTTTTTCCATCCGTGACATACGGTCCGTAGCGTCCTGTTTTTACAAGGATAGTGGACCCCGTTGCAGGATCGGTCCCCAGCGTACGCAGAGGCTCTGCAGCTTTCGCACGCTGCTCTTTGGCGTTCGCCAGAAGCGTGATGGCCTCTTCCAGCGTGATGATCACGGGATCACCTTCGCGGATGGAAACGGTCGCCACTCCACAGCGAAGATACGGCCCGAAGCGCCCGACATTCACTTCCATGGGATTGCCGTCGTGGATCCCGAGCATGCGGGGAAAACTGAGAAGACCGAGAGCCTGCTCCAGCGTGATTTCATCCTTGCTCAGGTGCTTGGGAATCGAGGCGCTCTTCGGCTTGGGCTTTTTACCCTTCGGCGCTTTCTTTGCCTTTCCTGCCTTCTTTCCCTTTTTGCCCTTTACGGCCTTGCTATCGGCATCCGCAGGATCCGCAGGCTGGGCGGGATCCGCACCCGCGGAGGGGTGCGGCTGGGATATCACGGATACATCTTCGGCATGCCCCAATTGCACGTACGGCCCGAAGCGTCCCGTGCGCACAAGCACTGGCAATCCGGTTTTGGGATCGTCTCAAAGAATGCGCTCTTTGAGGACATCATCACGCGTTATCTCTTTGGCCTTTTGATCGAGAAGTGTCTTATAGGGCTTGTAGAAGCCCTTTAAAAAGACCTGCCACTCCTTGTTGCCCTCAGCGATGTCATCGAGCGATTGCTCCATCTGCGCGGTGAAACTGAGACTCACGATGTCACTAAAGTGCTCCGTGAGAAGATCGGTGACGGTGAAGGCCACGTCTTCGGGAATCAGCTGGCGTCCTTCTTTCTTGATGTACCCGCGCTGCTGGATGGTGGAGATCGTCGGAGCGTAGGTGCTCGGGCGGCCGATGCCTTCCTCTTCGAGTTTTTTCACAAGACTCGCTTCGGTGTAGCGCGGTGGGGCTTTCGTGAAGTGCTGCTCGGGAGTGATGCCGAGGTTTTCCAGACTCTGCCCCTGCGAGAGGGGAGGCAGCAGCTTCTCGTTATCATCCTCTTCTTCGGGCTTGCCTGCCTCGGGTTCGTCGCGGTCTTCACGATAGAGGCGGAGGAAGCCGTCAAAAAGCACCGTCTGGCCCGTAGCGCGGAAGGTGTAGTTCGCGACTGCGATATCGGCCCCAACGCGCTTCAGCTGCGCAGCAGCCATCTGCGAGGCTACCGTGCGGTTCCAGATGAGGGTGTAGAGCTTCATCTGCTGGTGGTCGAGCACATCGGCCAAAGACTCCGGCGTGCGACTGATTTCGGTGGGGCGGATGGCTTCATGCGCTTCCTGGGCGCCTTTGCTCTTCGTCTTATATTTGCGCGGCTCGGAAAGTACGTACTCTCGGCCATAGAGTTTTTCGATGGAAGCCTTGGCATCCGTGAGCGCCTTTTCGCTCAGGTTGACGGAGTCCGTACGCATGTAGGTGATGAGACCGGTGTGACCTGATCCCGGACCGACATCCATACCTTCGTAGAGCTGCTGCGCGACCATCATCGTCTGCTTCACGGAGAATCCCAGCTTGCGGCCGGCCTCCTGCTGGAGCGTGGAAGTGGTGAACGGCGGCGCGGGAGAACGCTCCAGTTCTTTCTCTTCGATCTCCGCGACCGTGAACGGTTTTCCGGTAACAGCGTCAACGACTGCTTTGGATTCTGCGGCCGTCGATGGCACAAACTTTTTGCCATCCTTCTGCGATAATTTGGCAATGAAGGTTTCTTTCTTCTCGGTCTGCAGCTCTGCTTCGATCGTCCAGTACTCCACGGGATTGAACGCGTTGATTTGGCGCTCTCGGTCGACGATGATCCGCACTGCAACAGACTGCACGCGACCGGCGGAGAGCCCGCGATAGACTTTTTTCCAGAGGAACGGGGAAAGCGTGTAGCCCACAAGGCGGTCCAGAATGCGCCGGGCCTGCTGCGCATCCACGAGCTTCAAGTCGATCTCGCGCGGATGCTCTGCGGCGGCTTTGATGGCCTCTTCGGTGATCTCATGGAAGACGATGCGGCGGATCGGCTGATCTTTTTTCCTCTGTAATGTCTCTACAAGATGCCAGCCGATGGCCTCTCCTTCGCGGTCCTCATCAGTCGCGATCCAGAGTTCATCGCTTTTGTTGAGAAGATCCTGGAGCTTTTTGATCACGCCCTTTTTTCCCTCAGGTACTTCGTACTGCGGCGCGAAATCGTCTTCCGGGTCGACGCCGAGCTTGTTTTCGGGGAGATCGCGGACGTGTCCCATACTCGCTTCCACGGCGAAATCCTTCCCAAGGAAGCGCTTGATGGTCCGGGCCTTTGTAGGACTTTCGACAATGACGAGACGCTGAGACACGGGCGGGAGCCTAGGGAGGGAGAGTGGAGGTTGTCAAAGAAATGGAGGGGGGATACGCATGTGTCGACGAAATTTTTTGGCTATCCTGCGGCAAGCTGTGCACTTGTTCCGGAAAGATGGAAAAAATCTATTTGTGATCTTCCATCTTCAGTACAATCTTTCTAAGAATGGTAATTCAACGCTATTTATGCCATTTTAAAGAGTATTTGACTAATTTTAACCTATATGTTATAAAACATTTATGAAACACTGGAATGACATTCTGCAGGGGGAGATCCCCGATGCGGAAATGGAGGGCCCCCCCCCACAGGAAACTGCTGCCGATGCACGTGGTGAGACGAACGATCCGCTGCTTCCCGCTTTACTCGGGGCACAGGGACTGATCTCCACCGCCCGCACGAATAATCCGCTGATCGTCCGAAAAGAACAGTTGGCGACATACAATCTGATGGTGGACACTTATAGCAGTGCCGTGGATCGTGTGAAAAAAGCAACAAAAATAAATACGAGTGCAGGAACTCCACAAGCCGAATCCAATGAAACTTCCCTGATTCTGCACCGTGGGCTCGGAGGTCTGTCGATCTCGCAGGAAGACCCGCTGGAAGCATTCCGCGTCGCGCAGGGTCTTGATAAAGTCCGCGAAGAGCTGTTTGCCGAACTGAAAGACACCGTCGATCCGGAGGGGGGTATCAATGAGTTATTTTCGTTTTGTCTGAAACTCGACAAGATATGTACAAATATCGGAGAGCTCAATGCACTCTTTCCACACCTGACGCTTACGGAAATCTCTTTCCTGCCGCTTCTGCAAGAACTACCAACATACTTCACCAGTTACGGGACCACCTACGATCCTCACAAGATCGCACCTGAGGCGGGTATCCTAGACGATGCGCAAAAGCGCGTGCCTGCACAATTTATCGGGAGGCCTCACGGGATGACCTACGTTCTGGACACCTACTTTCCCGATTCTGACAATGAAGGCGTCAGAAGCAATGACCCTTATCAGATCCTGGGCATGACGGATGGCAGCGACCAAGTGGAAACGGTGCTGTTCCAGGAGGGTATCGCGAAAATGATTTATCAGCTCATTCCTTTGATCATATCGAATAATGATTTATACAAGCGGATATGGAAGGAGGCGAGCGAAGCTCTGCAGTTGGGTATAGGGCGCATCGCCCAGCTGGCTTACGAACGCACCACCGGCACCATCAATCCGGAGAATCTTCAGGATGCGATTGCCAGGCTCCCCAAGGAACAGCGGGTAGCGTTCCTGACGGAACGGTCTCTGCTTGAGCGACTGGTGGTGCAGGCGACGCTCAAAGACGAGGCACACGACGTGATCCTGCGAGCACAGGATGTGGTGAAGCTCGTGGGCATTCTGGACCAAGTACCGCAATGCCTGACAACGCAACCAGCCTTCAAAGGCTTTGTCCAACCCAACGGAGCCACTGTCCGATTTTTCAATACGGAAGGACAGCTGGTAGAAGAGTGTGTTCTCAGCCCCGTCCATGCACGGGCATTGATGCAGTCTATGGACGCGGAATATAACGATTCCTCGAGGGAAAACAGTACCGTCATGCATATTTTCGATGAGCTCACGATTGCGGCCCAGACGAAGATCATGGAAGGGGCACAACCCCTCTCGCGTATCGAAAATGTGGGAATGCAAGCCTGGCAAGAACACTCGGTAGCTCTGCAGGTTCTTCCTTCCCCTGTTCTGCGTACAGTCCGGTCATGGGGGGAAATGTACCGACACGTTATCACGGCAAAAGACGAAATACTGGAGAGCACGACAAAAATCGGAGCGGACGAAGCGGAATTGTACCAACGCGTCCTGAACATACTGCCTCCCTCCTTCTGGAAGGACGTTGATGTCCTGCGCAAAGTCCGCGAAACACGATCGCTCGCAGATTTTCACCACAACATGTTGACATCGGGAACCTACCGGCCCGATACGCTGACGGTATCGGTCCATGAAACATCCGAGTATCTGTTTCCGGATCTTCCGGATATCGCACAAGCGGATCGCATTTTCACCATTTTGCACGAATGCGGAGAGTCCTTATGGGCAACAATGGAACAGTCGCTGAAAGCCCGCTGGAGCGCGATCAGCTGGAAAAAGCGGTTGAAAACAAAGAAGCCAAAAGCAGTCATTCACTCCGAGGAGAGGCAAAGAGAACATTTCCTCACACGATACAGTCGTTCGGCTCCGAATGAAGATTTCGCGGAGCACTTTGCAGCGTACGTATGTACAGGTCCCGACTTCCGGAACCGCAGCCTGCTTTCCCTGCCGTTACAAAAAAAATATGAACTTCTGCAGAGCATAGTTGCAGAGAGGGCTGAGAAGGATTCCTTGGAATTCCAGCAAATACTGCCCTGGTCTTTAGAAGAGATGCAGGCGGGATGGAATTATGAAAGAGAACAGAAAGATCTGGAGCATGCGATACAGGATAGGCAGGCAGCACTCGATGCGCTGGATGCCCAAGCACAGGAAGAAATCGATACAGTACGCGCGAGCTTCGATCAGATGACTGAAGTGGAAGTCCATCGTGAAGCAATTGAAGAAGCGGACATTGAAGATCCGTCGGAAAGGCAATTTCTGGAGTCCATGCCTCCGGAAAATGCATCTCAGCCGCTCACGCGGGAATGGAAAGCCGAACGCCAGCGCATTGTCGCGATTCAGGCAGAGGACTGCCTCACCGCACTCATGCCGGAAGAAAACACAGAGCGACAGGAAATCAGTGTGAACATTGCGCGCATATTAATTGCACGTCCGTGGAAAAATGCGCGACACGCTATCGCAAAAATACTTGCCGTATTCGGAAGCAAAGAGGAAGTCTTCGAGGTTCTTGCAACGCTGCATGATATCGATGTCAGTAGCGGTATGGCTAAACTTGACATACAGGGCATAGTCGATATGGTGAAGCAGACGAAGTCTGAAGATGAGGAAGGGGGTAGGGATAAAGGGGTGTGATCATCTTTCGTATTCACCCCCCACCGCTTGGAAAAGCCATCCCGACGATACCAAGCCAAAAAAACGCCGTTAAGGCAAACTTTTCCGCTTGCGGCAGCGAAAGGGGGGGATAGACTTTGAACCAATCTATTTCTTTCCTTCCTCCCATGTCCAAGCAAGATATCATTAACATGATTGCGGACGCCGCCGGTATCACCAAGCGCGCATCTGCTTCTGCCCTCGAGGCTCTCACGACGCTCGTCACGAAAGAGCTCAAGAAGGGTAACGCTGTCACACTTACGGGCTTTGGAACATTCAAGGTCTCCAAGCGCGCAGCGCGCGTTGGCGTGAACCCGAGGAACCCCACGCAGAGGATCTCGATCCCTGCGATGAAGGTCCCGTCGTTCAAGGCCGGCAAGACCCTGAAGGACGCCGTCCGGTAAGCGGATTATTTTGGAATCAAAAAGGCC
The DNA here is from genome assembly GCA_038063355.1 of Patescibacteria group bacterium. Lineage (GTDB taxonomy): Bacteria > Patescibacteriota > Gracilibacteria > Peribacterales > Peribacteraceae > 2-12-FULL-55-11. The sequence goes on from JBBTVH010000132.1 coordinate 8,032, forward strand.
TCCGTAGGAACGGGGGTCTTTTTAATGAGGGGATTCAAACGATTCAAAAGATTCAGAGGATTCAAAGGAGTATTTCTTTTGAATCGTTTGAATCCTCTGAATCTTTTGAATCCTTTATATCCTTCTGGTTGTCTATCCGCTTTCCTCACACTATCCTTCCTCTAACTCATGGACCACACCCTCATTAAAGACATCCTCGGCCGCCTCCTCAAAGACCTCGACCTGCCCTTCAAAGGCATGGAGGTGGGCGAGGAAGGCGACATCGTACGTGTGGACATTTCCAGCGACCAGCCGAGCCGCATCATCGGATGGCACGGCGAGACGCTGAATTCGCTCCAACACTTGGTGAAATCGATAGCGCGGTCGCAGGCCAAGCTGGAACGCAGCCCGTTTATCGTTCTGGATGT
>JBBTVH010000133.1:0-5079 GCA_038063355.1 Patescibacteria group bacterium
GATCGGGAGCGGTGCTTCGGTCATCAGGTAGCACGAGGTACCCGGCAGGAAGATTTCCTGTTGGTGGCGGATGGCGCCGCGATAGGTACGCTCCTCATTCAGATCCTCTTCTGTCAGGTTCTGTTCCACCGTGAAGCTTTCCCGGCGCTGATTCTGCTGCTGGCGTTCGCGCATTTCGCGTTCTTTATGCGAGAAAAACACTGTTCCCGGGAAGCGGCGCGTCTTCAGCGCATCGTTGCGGTCGTAGTTTTCCGGAAAGCAGTATCCCCAGAAGCGCGTTTCGCGGCCGCGGTATCCCGTGAGCACGTCGAGCGTCATGCGCTCGGCATCTTCGGGAATCTGGATGATCACGTTGGTATCCGCCGGGGCGGTGGTCCCCTTCTCCATGTCCGCCGCAGAGATCGTCTTCCATGGCGTGGCTCCGCGCATGTGCTTGGGAAGGAGGCGCGCCTCCAAGGAAGACGTCCCCTGTTCGATCGCGGTGACCACTACGGCCAGTGTCATCACACCGAGGCCCACCGTGAGCCACTGAAGTGTCTTGCGTGCGCCGTGAAGAGGAGGACGGGACATATCGAAGTATTATAGCAGATTTGGGGGGGATTTTGTAGAGGGATCTGTGGGTTAAAAAGAGCTAAATGGCTGAATTAAATTGTTAAATGGTTAAATGGCTAAATGGTTAGCAGGCAATTTTTGAGTCAACTGCTGCAGCGATTGCCATCGCTTGCGAGCCATTTAGCCATTTAACCATTCAGCTGTTACACCGCTCTGCTGACATCCGGTACCCTTCCTGCATGGCAAAGGACTTCTACTCCACCCTCGGCGTCTCCCGCGATGCTTCCTCCGAAGACATTAAGAAGGCATACCGGAAGCTGAGCAAGAAGTTGCATCCCGATAAACATAAAGGAGACAAGACGGCAGAGCAGAAGTTCAAGGAGATCAATGAAGCGTATGAAACGCTTTCCGATCCCCAAAAAAAATCGACGTACGACCGGTTCGGATCGACGGGCAATGCCGGCGGCGGGGGCCGAGGTGGCTTTGATTTTTCCGGATTCCAGAATGCGCAGGGAGCGGAATTCGGCGGCTTCGGAGATCTGTTCGAAACATTTTTTGGCGGACGCGCAGGCGGAACGCAAAAAAAAGAGCAGGACCGCGGCCGCGATCTGGAGATGCGTGTCCGTATCAGTTTCATGGAGAGCGTGAGCGGTATCCGTAAGACGCTTTCTGTCCGTAAGCTCCAATCGTGTCCTGAGTGCAAAGGCCAGGGAGCCGCAGCAGGAAGCGCTTTGAAGACATGCGCGGAATGCGGCGGCACCGGGCAGCTCACGCGCACCGCACAGTCCTTCTTCGGCGCCATCCGTCAGAGCGTGCTCTGCGGCAAGTGCGGCGGATCGGGAAAAGTTCCAGAAAAAATCTGCTCGAAGTGTGACGGCGAAGGACGCGTGCTCGAGCGCGAAGAGATCGGTGTGGATATCCCCGCCGGCATCGCGGACGGCCAGACCGTGCGGCTGCGGAGTCAGGGCGAGGCGGGGCGTCGTGGCGCTTCCGCGGGCGATCTTTATGTACGTATCGACGTGGAAACAGATACGCGCTTCGTGCGCGAAGGAGCAGACATCCACTCCTCTGCGAAGATCACTGTTTTGCAGGCGATTCTCGGCGACGATATCAGCGTTGATACCGTGCACGGCAAGATCAAACTCGCGATTCCCGCGGGCACGCAGTCTCAGCAGGTGATGCGCCTAAAAGGAAAAGGCATGCCGATGCTGCAGGGGCGCGGCACGGGCGATCACTACTTCACAATCGTCGTCGAAATTCCCGTAAAACTTTCCCGCGAGGAGCGCAACATTCTGGAAGAGTGGAAGCGGGCGGCTTCCTCTTAAACTTCGCGTTTCAGTCGTTCTCGCACCTCCGCAACCATGGCGTCATCCGAGGGCGCAGTGGTCTGGTCGTAGAAGCGGTCTCCGGTCAATATTGTGTAGAGATTGGATCCGGTGACCACAGTCCCGTAAACACCCGGCCACCCGCTCGAGGCATTGCACCAGCGTAAGTTCCGGAATGGCGTTTCCGATTTCAGTCGCGCAGTGGTCACATTTTTGGGAATGAGTCTGGAACCGTACGCATTGCCGTTCGGACTGAGGCAAAAATCGTCGTTGGTTGCGGATGTTCCGATCACTTTTACAAGAATATGATCCCGCAAATTCGGAATAAACTTTTCCTGCGCTATGTCGATCATCCGATTCGCCACTTTGTCCTTCAGCGCCATGTAGTCCTTGTAGCTTTTATCCAAAGCGTCTTTGAAGGGCTGATATTCGGCGTACGAAGCGATTTCCAAAATCTGGTGCCCTTTGGGGGCGTTGCCCGGCTCGCTCGTATGCAGCGTTGGTGTGGAAAGGAAAATCCAGGGGTTTGCAAAGTTGAGCTTTCCCATCTCGTCCCACATCGTGTTCATATCCCACTGTTCGTTATGCCAGATGTTGTAGCTCCCGAATCCATACTCCCGTAAATCAATATCATCTTTCAGGCCCAGGTACATTACGACGCCCGCCGGCGAATATTCATACGACAGCGACTCCAGAGCTTTCGGAGGGAACTTCGTCCGGCCGATCATGTGCGACGCCCTCTGGGGGTCCATGTTGCAGATGAAATTCGGGGCCGTGAATGTTTTGCCGTCCTTGGTCTTTACGCATCGCACGGTGTCCCCCTCCGTGAGGATTTCGGTGACTTCCGTTTCGTAGTAGATGTGGCAGCCTTCATGCTCCGTGATGTAGTCGGCAATCCGGTGAATGTAGTATTTGAAGTGCTTGGTCGGATAATACGAGCCGGTATTGTACCCACCGAACAGGCCCGCATAGATGAAGATCGACAAGTCCTTCGGCGGTTCCATGAGATCTCCGGCATTGGCGATCAACACCAGCTGCGCCTCTTTGCTGAGTCCGCATTCATCAAATACGTCCTGCACGGTTTTACGGCGGTAGCGTATCAACGTGAGAAAGTGGAACCATCGCGTCGCGTAATCCCACAGGGTGAGTTTCCGGTCGGGCATCTGGCCCAGCTCCTTGCGGATTCTGGCGATGATGCCGGTGAACTTTTCAACGTTCTTTTTCTGTCCCGGGTACGCATCGTCAATATTTTTCGCCAACTGGTCCCATCCGTACGGAATGAAAACCTTTTGCCCGTCCGGCATGCTCATTAGGTCGTAGCCCTTGGGGCCCATGAGTTCGAAGGTGATGTCTTTGTCCAGGCCGATCTTCCGGAGGAACGCATTCACCCTTCCGCCGGGACCCGCTCCCCAGATGTAGTGGACCTGAGCGCAAAACGCGAACTCTCCCATGTGAAACGTATGCACGTAGCCCCCGGGGATATCGTGCGCCTCCAGCATGCAGATTTTTTTCCCAGCATGCGCCAGCAGCGCCGCAACGGTTAATGCGGCATTCCCCGTTCCGATGATGACGTAGTCGTACCGGTGGCTTTCACCATAGCGCTGATCCTGGTCCGCCTTTTGCTGGGCAGTGAGTGCTCCTGAGCTGGATTTCTTCATAGTGTCGATGCCCGTAAGGAATGTCTGCATGCAACACACGGACAAAGGGAAACGTACTGCAGATGGAAGAGAAAAGCGATATCTTCGAGAGAAGTCTCACTCTGATTGCTGGCGCGCCTCCTCCCACGCGGCATATTCTTGCAGATACGTCGCGACCTCTTCCTCCGTCATATCCACAAAAAATCGTACGGATCCGCTGGCGGTGAGCGGCGGCTCACCTTCGCCGGTCGATGTCTGCGCGTGGATTTGCAGCATGTACGGCCCCGGCTCCCACACGCCGCCTGCGGCAAGCGAGAAGCGGGCGACGAGCGCGCCGGACTCCACCGTGAGCATGCGGCGGCCGAACGGCGGCCGTCGATCATCCGGCATAAACCACGACGCCATTACCTGCGTTCCTTCCTCCGCATGTTCAAAAGCTGCGACGCCGATGATGGACGTGATATCGGTGGGGAAGCGATCTGTGAACGCCAGTCCATCGGTCGGTGTTTCGATGGTGCCGGACGCGACGCCGACGAACGTGAGCACCGGCTGCTGCGGCTTGGCGGAGCAGGCGGCGAGGAGCAGGAGAGAGGAGCCAAGGACGGTGAGATGACCGGTGCGCATGACGGCAGGACTGATTGTAGCTATGAAATTCTGCAATGAGTATACTTTAGCATGATGACTGCAACCGCTCCCATGAACCGTCCCATCTCCTACGCATTCATCGATGCGCAGAATCTCAACTTGGGTATGCGGGAGGGAAAACTGGAATATACAAAGAAACGGGAGAACGCGGAGGGACGTACCACATCCGAACTCCCCCGTCATGATGATTCCCCTCTGTCATAACCAATGATCATGCGCCCGTCAACATTTTTCGGCCTTACTCTGGCGCTTCTTGGTGCGTTGGCACTGCCTGCAATCACGGCACATGCTGCAGTTTCAACGGATTCATTGGTGGGTTACTGGAAATTCGACGAAGGCACCGGCACCCTCGCCGCCGACTCCTCCGGCCACGGGAACAACGGCACACTGACCCTTGGCCCCACCTGGAGCGCCGATCCGACGAATGTCATCACCTTCACCAATCCGTATGCGCTCTCTTTTGATGGGGTGGATGATTATGTGCAAACAACACTCGCACCTTCCGGATATACAGGTATTAGTATGGCCGCTTGGGTGAAGTTAGATGCTGCGGGCAGCTATCCAATGGTGATGTCGTATGGCACCAATGCGGACAACGTCCTTGAGATTCGTGGAAATTCTGGGCTGGGCCGGATGGAGATTATTAGACGGAGTGATAATACAGCCGTAACAGACCCGACCAGCAGCGTAGGCACGGGATGGCATCACTTCGTTGGGCAGGGAAATGGCACAACGTTTTCATTGTATAAAGATGGTGTATTGGTTGGTTCCTCCACAGCATCTCATAACATTAATTCGGCCACTACTTTCCGCTTTGGACGTAGGTCGGATGACGGAGGTTCTTCGTACTGCTTCACGGGTTCCATCGACGACGTCCGCATCTACTCCCGCGCACTATCGGCCGCCGAAATCGCCGCGCT
>JBBTVH010000134.1:0-3576 GCA_038063355.1 Patescibacteria group bacterium
TCTGCAAAAATCCGCATCATTCTATCCGGGTCTCGTTTTGCCTTCCTCCACGAAACGCCACCGATGATATCATTGTCACCATCGTCATCCGGAGAATCATGATACACCGCTGTCTCATACGCTCGTGAAACACGTGGTGACTTCGCGGGAGCAGGCTCGCCCGCTCGCCCGTTTCCAGAAACATCCTGCTGCTCGGGCGTTTGTTGAGCTTTGCGTTTCGCAATACTAGGAGCTTTAGTCTTGTGTGATTCTCTTGCTGGTTTGGAAGTCTCGCGTTCTGCACCTGCGGGTATTCTCCCGGCAATAATCTGCATCAGATGAGTTATAGTTTCCTCTACCGCTCTCTTGCAAAGGTCGTGTACGCGAACATTCATCATCTTACTTTTTTTCACTGTCCCTGCATCTCTTGCCTCGGCCAGTATTTTTCGTATTCTTTTACCAAAGCGTCTGGCATCCCCGATGGTTTCAATGCCTGAACCTGTTGTCGTTTCACGAGAAATCCCCAAAGTTTTTTGAAGATTCTCTCGTAAAACCCCCATCTTGCCCCTGCTCGGTTGCAACTCATGTGCACCAGCTGAGTGTGATGGAAATAATTCGCCTAAGACACCCACAATAGCATCATAGTGCTGATCTAACAGTGCAGACAGATCCTCCAAAGGAATGGGCTCTGTAAGCTGTACGTCATTTCGTATGCCAGGAAAACATTCCTCCGTTACAAATTTTTTTACCATTTTTCATAATGAGACGATAAAATCCATACCGATAGGAGTGCGACATAGTAGCGAACTGAAAGTGGTTATCAACCATTTCTCTGCTGTAAATAGTCACCAAAGGAGTAGGTTCCTCATCAAGAAAGTAGTCGCTGCAGGTAAACCTGCAGCGACTGAAAGAAGTGGACTCGACGGGAATCGGACCCGCTCTCAGGGGCCTGCGACCCCTGGTGCAGCCTTTACACTACGAGCCCATTCATGGCAAAATTCTACAAACAAGCCCCATTTCCTTTCAAGAAAATAGTGCTGAATTTCCGCGCGGTAAAATTGACGCATTGCATTTTATGTGTACTATTATTACATGAACGACAGAATGCAAAGTGTAAGAGCGGCGGAAAAAGCAGATCCTCTGTACGGAAGAACTGCGGCGAGAGAGCTTGTGGAAGGCGGCCAAAGGACGCGAAATGTGAGAAGAAGAATACAGAGATTGGTAGAATCTGGAGATTTCACACAGGAAGAAATTGCAAAAAAAATACGACCAGATTTAGAAAAACTGGGACTGATTACTCTTCCTGCGGAAGATGATGCTTCTACCACTGAAACTATAGGAGTTGGTGAAACAGAAAAAGCAGCGGTACCACGTACAGAAAGATCTGATCCCACCCTTGATCCGATTATCGAAAATGGTACTTCCACCTCTGACACTGTAGTAGATAGTGAACCAAAAGAAAAAGAAGCTGTGCCAAGTATAGAAAAATCTGATCCCATTATTGATTCGATTAAAAATCTCATCAGAAGGGTTGCCGATGTTGTGTGTGACCCTGAACGAAGAAAAATAGCTGCTGCAAAAGTACGTAGGAATACCGTAAAAAGGCACGCTGCTACAATGAAGAAAGCAAGGAAAAAGAAATTGGATGAACGTGGAATGTTTTCCTGGACACCAGAGTACGATGCCTATTTTAAAAGGCTGTTAAATGATGATAAGTATCTCCGTCCAATATCGAAGAAAACAAAAACGAGGAGATATAATCACACAGCGTTATGTTGGGAAATGAATGCAAAATTCAAAACTATGCGATTTGACGAAGATGTAACACGCAACAAATTAGACAGTCTCCATGCTCAAGCAAAGAGAGAGAATAAAGAGAGGCAGGGTGGAGGTGAAGAGAAGGAGGAGCCAAATTTGTAGATGGTGATACGCCTCCCCCAGGTGCCTCCGCGTGCTCCATCCGATCCTGCGCATATTCGTGAGGGGATCGTGCGTGTGGGAGCGTTCTGTGCTGCGGTTTTTTCGGCTGCGCTTGTTTGATGTCTTCCCGGGAGGATTCTCATCCTTGCGCACGCCCCTTTCTTTTACGTATTGGATCTTCTCGCGGATCATCTTCGGACCCTTTTCGCGAACGTCGTTCACGCGCTGCGAAACCTTGGTCTTGAGCCTGCCTCCTGTTTCCTTCACGGCTTTTCGGATCGTAACGGTCGCCCCCTTCGTCCGTTCACGGAGCACGCGAGACGGGCGGGAATTCCAAGCGTTCGAGAAGGTTTTGCGGATGTTCCGGAATGCTTTCTGAAGCCTTCCTTCCTTTCCTTCTTGCCCTTCCTTCCCTTCCTCCCCTTTCTTCCTTTCATTCCTCTCCTCCCGCTCCCGTGTCAGCAACCACTTCAGGCCAAGGTATGCGCCGTACGCGACAAAGAGCACAAGAATGATACCGAGAAGCACCGGCAGGAACAGAACAATGCCGATGAGAACGATGATGATGAGGGGGACCATGAGAAGCGCCCCGAGAAATGCCGTGTCCATCTGCCCGCCTTTTCCCTCTTCCCCGAGGGTGTCGCTGAAGAGAATCCAGGCCGCAAAAATACCTCCGAGAATAAGAGCGGCGGTAGTCAGGATTTGCTCCATAATGGCTTATTATAGTGGAAAATCAATATTTTCTCAATTCCATGGAATGAAAGGATTCAGAAGATTCAGACGATTCAAGGGAATCACGAGGTTCGTCTGAATCCTTTGAATCGTCTGAATCTTCGTACTTCTTGGGGGAGCCTTCCACCCATAGGCATGTTCTGATAGGATTCTTGCTCGTATATGGCCGAACCCCAGTTTCGAACCCCCAAAGGCACCCACGACGTCCTCCCGGAGGACCACCAATACATGACCTACATCAAGAAGGCCGTCCGTCACCGTGCGCGTCAGGCAGGTTACAAGCGCATCGATACGCCGATGTTTGAAAATCGTGCGATCTTCGAGCGCGGCATCGGGGAGCACACCGATATCGTGGAGAAGGAATTATTCATCGTATCCGGCAAGCATAAAACGGAAGAGTCGGAAACCGACGTGCAGTATGCCCTTCGTCCGGAGCTGACGGCCGGAATCTGCCGAAGTTACATCGAGCACGGTATGCAGCAGCTGCCGCAACCGGTGGAACTGTATGCCATCGGCCCGTGCTTCCGCTACGACCGCCCGCAGAAAGGACGCTACCGCCAGTTCCATCAGGTGGATCTCGAAGTGATCGGCCTCAAAGATCCTTCCCTCGACGCGCAGCTGATCCATGTCTGCATGAAGTTTTTGCAGGATCTCCGTATCCGCGACCGCCTTACGCTCCAACTCAATAACATCGGGAATGCCGAGAGCCGAAAGGCATTTGTGGCCGCGATCAAGGATTACTTCATCGGCAAGGAGCGCCACCTCTCCGAGCTCGACCGCAGGCGCCTAGAGAGTAATCCCCTGCGGCTGCTCGACAGCAAAGAAGAGGACACGCAGATCCTGCTGAAAAGCGCCCCGACGATGGACCAGTTCATCGATGACGAGTCCAAGAAGTACCACGCGACACTCGAGGAATACCTCGCGCAATTCGACGTGCAGTACACG
>JBBTVH010000135.1:0-1373 GCA_038063355.1 Patescibacteria group bacterium
CTCCATCGGTATCGTTCTGGTTGCGGTTCGGTTTCTCGGGGCAGTTGTCGCTGCTGTTCAAGAGTCCGTCCTTGTCGAAGTCATCGCAGGCGTCGCCGCGGCCGTTCTCGTTGATGTCTTTCTGGTCCTTGTTACTCAGCTGCACGCAGTTATCTTCCAGATCGGGCACGGTGTCGTTGTCGGTGTCCGCTGTCGTATAGCTGCTGTTCTTTTTTGAAGCCATTGCGGGGAGCGCGAGCACGTCTTCATCGGCATGAAGGTTGCCCGATTCACCCGTGGCGATCTTCACATGACGGTCCGGGTCGAGATAGATGCGGTAGCTGTGCTCCGGCTGCGCAAGAAACCGCACGGCTCGCGTGGGGCCGCCCGACCGGGTGTCTTCATCCAGTCGGATTTCCGTGATCCGCAGCAGCTGGCCGTACGTGAGCAATACTGTCCAGCTCTTCGAGGTGGTTTTGGGGAAACGCACGGTCTGGCTGTTCATTCTGCTTCGCGCCACGAGGATCTTTTCGCCGGAATCCGTCTGTGCGCGGACTTCGACGAAGGTGGGCAGGGCCACGTAGTTATCCAGAAGCACCGAGAGCGTCGATGAGGTCACCGGCTGCGTGCTCGTGATCGTGATCTGTGCCTGCCCCTGCGTGTCCTCGGGCAGGAGGAATTCGGCGTAGGTGATGGTGTTGCCGTCGATCATGGCATTTGCTCCGCCGGAAGCACCCTGTGCACTCACGCTCAAGGAGACCGCGGGGGTTTCTTCCAGAAGCAGATAGGGTTCAAAACTTTCCGACGTTGTATCCTCTACGGCAAACTGCGTGCGTTCCAGATACGCCTCGGGTACCGGAATCTCGACGACCGTCGGCACATCAATGCCGATGGCTCCGATCTCCATGAAGAGCCGGAAGGCGTTAATGGCGCCGGATTGCGCATAGACAGTTCCCGCTGCGGCGAAGGTGCAGAGAGCGCTGCAGAGGAGAGTGCGCCTCATCATGAGGCGGGGGAGGAGACTTTCTTCTTGTTCCTAAAGAAGGCCGTGCTCATCAGCAGGATGCCGATGGCGAAGAAGGTGATGAAGCGCGGCGCCAAGGGCATGTTCCACACGTCGATCAGAAGCAGACGGGCGATCACGGCACCGAGCACCACGCCTCCGTAGACACCCAGGCCCTTTTTGCCATGTGTCTGGCCGAAGAAGTAGGAGATGAGCCCCACCACGGTGTAGATCAGGAGCGATGCCATTACGGCGAGGTCGTCATTTTCCATGAGTGCCTTGAGCGAAAGCCAGACGAGCCCGAACGCATACACGGAACCCACGACAAGAAGAGTGCGGTTTATGTCGCTCACACGCTGCTGCTTGCCTCCGGCATTGCGATAGAAGATTC
>JBBTVH010000136.1:0-1935 GCA_038063355.1 Patescibacteria group bacterium
GGGAGTTTTGCCATGGGTTAGAGAACGGAACGGGTGATGATACGAGTCTTGAACGGAAGCTTGTGCGCGGCGAGGCGGAGTGCCTCGCGGGCGGCCTCTTCGGAAAGTCCTCCCATTTCAAAGAGGATGGTTCCGCGCTTGATGATCGTGGCGAAGTACTCGACAGATCCTTTTCCAGATCCCATCGGCACCTCGGCGGCCTTCTTCGTGACGGGGTTATGCGGGAACACGCGGACCCAGATCTTTCCGCCACGGGCGACCGAGTGCGTCATGGCGCGACGAGCGGCCTCAAGCTGGCGCGCGGTAAGCTCTCCTCCCGTCATTGCTTTGAGGGCGATGCTACCAAACGCAAGCCGGTGACCGCGGGTGGCGATCCCTCCGAAAGCGCCGCGTCTGCGGTGCTGCTTACGGTGTTTTAATTTCTGAGGTTCTAACATGGGAGAGGAAAAATGGATGTACAGACGTCCGGCCGGACGTCTCTACGACTGGGGGGAATTCTTGTTGATAGCAGAGGACTGCATCTGTTGGACTTTCTTGAACACCATTCCCTTGTAGACCCACACCTGCACGCCGATCGTGCCGTAGCTGGTGACTGCATGCTTTGTGGCGAGAACGATGTTGGCGCGCAGCGTCTGGAGCGGTACGTTTCCGGCCTTGAAGGAATCGGAACGTGCGATTTCAGCGCCGTTGAGGCGGCCCGACACTCCTATCTTGATCCCCAGGGCTCCGGCCTGCATCGCCTTCTCCATCGCCATTTTCGCGGCGCGGCGGTAGGGCATGCGGCGCTCGATCTGTCCGACGATCGTTTCGGCGATCACCATGGGTTCGGTATCGGGACTGCGGACTTCCTGGATGTTCACTTCGAAGCTGCCGCCGAACCGGCGCTCGAGATCCTTGCGGAGTTCCTCGATAGCGGCGCCCTGCTTGCCGATGATCACGCCGGGCTTGCTCGTGTGGATGACGACGGTCGTCTTCTTGTTGCGGTCGATGTCGATCTGGCAGATGCCCGCATCCTTCATGCGCCCGTTGATGTAGCGGCGAATATTAACGTCCTGGAGGAAGAGCTCGCGGAATTTCTTGCCCTTGGCAAACCATGTGGAGGCCCACGAATGCGTGATGCCGATCCGGAAGCCGTTGGGGTTAACTTTTTGACCCATGGGGCGGTAAGAAAGAAGGGGCGGGAGCAGCCGTTCGAGGCCCTGAACGGGAGGATTTCGTTGCACTTTTTACATCAGAATCGGCCTTTTGTGAAGCTTTCAATCCCTTATTTACTTTCTTGCCCTTCCTGCCTTTCCTGCCCTCTTCTTCATCCTCCGGCAATCCCAGAATCAGTTCAATGTGACTGAGGAACTTGCGCATCGGGCGCACGCGGCCGCGTGCCATAGGCACGCCGCGGTGGTAGGCCTGCCCCTGGTTTACGATGAGCGAACGGATAACGAGCGTCTGCGCGTCCTGCTTGTCGTTATGAGACGCGTTGGCCATCGCGGACCGCAGAAGCTCTTCCAAGATTCTTGCCGCCTTCTTGTTCGTGCGTTCCAGCGTCAACATCGCATCAGCCGTGGTCATGCCTCTGATCATTTTGCAGATCAGGTTGGCTTTCTTTGGGGCGATGCGGACGGCGTGGAGATAGGCTTTCATGATGAGTGGTGAGATCGTGAGAATTATTTAGCAGGTGCGGGAGCGGGTGTCTGGGCGGGAGCGGCTCCAGACATTGCGGCGCCCTTCGCCTGGGAATCGGCCATCTTGCCGCCGTGTCCTTTGAACTTCGTGGTCCAGGAGAATTCTCCGAGCTTGTGGCCAACCATCTGCTCCGTGACGTAGACCGGCGTGAACTCCTTGCCGTTGTGGACCGCGAAGGTGAACCCCACGAATTCCGGCGGGATGTCGCAGTCGCGTGCCCAAGTCTTGACGATCTTCTTCTCGCTCTTTTCGATC
>JBBTVH010000136.1:1945-4954 GCA_038063355.1 Patescibacteria group bacterium
ATCATTTTCATGACCTTTCCGAGGAGCTTCGGATCAACGTAGGGGCCTTTTTTGATGGAACGGGACATAGAAATTGAGAATGGAGAATTGAGAATTGAAAATTATTTCTTGCGGAGACGCTTCACACGAGGGCGAAGGAGATGAGCTTTCGATTTCTTTTTGCGGCGGGTTTTGACGCCGATAGCGTTTTTACCCCACGGAGTCTTCGGATGCTTGAGACCAATCGGGCTGTGGCCTTCTCCTCCTCCGTGCGGGTGGTCCACGGCGTTCATGGATTTGCCGAGCACCTGCGGCTTCTTGCCCATCCAGCGCATGCGTCCTGCCTTGCCGATCGTGATGAGGTTGTGTTCAAGGTTCGAGACGGTGCCGATCGTCGCCGAGCACTCGGCGCTGAGCCGGCGGATCTCGCCGCTCGGAAGCTCGACGATGGCATGACGGCCGTCGATGCCGACGAGCGTGGCGGCCGTTCCCGCCGACCGGACGATCTGTCCGCCGCGTCCGAGTGTGAGCTCGACGTTGTGGATCTTGTATCCCACCGGAATGTTTTTGAGCTGCATACAGTTGCCCGTTTTCACCTTCGTGCGCGGAGCGCAGACGACGGTTTCTCCCACCTGAAGTCCATCCGGAGCCAGGATGTAGCGCTTCTCGCCGTCGTTATAGTGGACGAGAGCGATGCGTGCGGAACGGTTGGGATCGTACTCAAGCGCAGCGACGGTGCCGGGGACGCCAGCCTTGTCTCTGCGCTTAAAATCGATGAGTCGAAACAGCTTCTTGTGTCCTCCGCCGCGATGGCGCACGCGTACTTTGCCGCCGCTGCCGCGTCCGGAGATGCGCTGCTTTCCTCCTGAGAGGCTCTTTTCCGGCCGCTTCTTCGTGAGGCCAGAGAAGTCCGCGATCGTCATCTGACGTCGTGCGGGAGTCGTTGGGCGGCAGTGCTTCATAGCCATGAGTTAGCGTTTGGTGAAGGCGGCAAGATCTAAGGTTTTGCTGTCGGAAGAAAGGGTAATCATCATTTTCTTGATCGGATGGCGCTTTTCCATAATCTTGCCCTGACCAAGGTTGCGGGACTTTCCGCGCGTGCGCATCACGCGGACACTCACCGCTTCGACGTTGTAGAATTCCTGGAGTGCCTTTTTCACTTCGATCTTGGTGGCGGCGTGCGCCACTCTGATGGTGTACGTCTTGCCGGTCGCCTTCAGGCGTTCCGCTTTTTCGGTGACGATGGGGCCGAGGATGACGCGGGAGAGTTCCATGAGGGATTAGGCTTTGGGAGAGGATTTTGAATGCTTCACTGCACGCTCCATCCGTTCTCTCTCGCCGCCGAAAATCTTCTCCGCCTCCTTGATAGCATCCACAAAGAAGATGATGTGACGGGCGCCAAGGACGTCTTCGGGGTTGAGATACGCGGCGGCCAGAGCCTGCACACGGGGGATGTTTCTCGTGGAAAGCGCGATGCCGCGGTGGCGACCCGGCGTGACGATGAGAATCTTTCCCGACTGCACTGGCATCTTCGAAAGCACGACGGCGGCGTCTTTGGTCTTCACTGTCTCGGGGTAACTCTCCATGCCTAGGATGGAACCGCTTTTCGCCTGCGCCGAAAGCGCCGAGAGGAGAGCTCTGCGGCGCATGGTTTTTGGCATATCCTTGCTAAAATTCCTGTTTGATCGGGGACCGAAAGCCTTGCCTCCTCCTCTGAGAACCGGTGAGCGAAGCGGACCGCGGCGCGCGCGTCCCGTGCCCTTCTGGGCGAACATTTTCTTGGTGGACCCGATGACCTCGCCGCGGTTTTTGACATGAGCGATGGGCCTGCGGCGATTGCTCTGCTGCAAGACGACCGCCTGGTGCATCAGCCCCTGGTTGATGGCTGCCTCGAAGAGAGAAGCGGGCAGATCCACGGATCCTTTTTTGCTGCCGGTAGCGGTGTAGAGATCGATCTTCATGATTTGGGTGCGGATTCAACGGTCAAAAAAACGGCGGAGCCATTCGGTCCGGGAACCGGACCCTTCACCGCGAGCACTCCTTTCTCCTTATCGCAGATCACGACGGGGCGCGCGTGGAGGGTGACTTGGTCGAGACCCATGTGTCCCGCCATGCGCTTGCCTTTGTGGACGCGTCCGGGGATTTCACGCATACCGATGGATCCCGGCTCGCGCTTGAAGTGCGATCCGTGCGTGGCCGGACCTCCGGCGAAGTTGTAGCGCTTCATAACACCCTGGAATCCTTTTCCCTTGCTGATCGAGGTGACCGTGACGAGGGAGGCCTCCGGAATAGTCTCTACGGCCAGGGTCGAGCCAACCGTGAGGCCTTCGAGGGAATCCACGCGCCACTCCTTTAAGAAGCGGAACTTCTGCAGCTCATTCCCCTTCCGCGTTCGAACAATCTTTTTGCCGATTCCCAAAATGACGGCGTTATAGCCGTCCTTTTCCGTATTCTTGAGACGAACGATGATGTTGGGCTCCACCTGAAGATAGGTCACCGGAATAGCGTTTCCATCGAGGAACACGCGAGACATGCCGATTTTGCGAGCGATGAGTCCAGACATAGGCTTGGAGGTTCGTTGGGCTCGGCTCGTTGATACACAACACCGAGCTGGAACGTAAGCGCGGGTATTGTGGAGATCCAAATGCGCCCAGTCAATAGGAATATCCCGCTTATACCGTCATTCCCACAGGCAAAGCGTGCGATTGTTTGATGATCGTCGCCTCTGGAATGTAGCGCAAAAATTCCTCGATCCCCTCCTTTTTGAAAACATTATCGATGCAAATGGTGTAATCCGGCTCTTCCGGCGGTTCGTACGGTCGATTGGGGGCATCGAGACCGCTGCGTTGCACGTAGATCCATTTCGGTTGGCAAAGAACATCAATCTCTTCCCGGACGGAAATAAAAGGTGCGATAACCGAAACGATGACGAGAAATCCTTGGGATTGTAAAACGGAGGCAAGGCGGGCCACGCGAAGGTTATGGGCGCGGCGGTCTGCGGGAGACAATGTCTCTGTCGTGGAAATCGAT
>JBBTVH010000137.1:0-3042 GCA_038063355.1 Patescibacteria group bacterium
CCTAATAAATTTTCTGCCCTCTTGTAAAACAGGGTCCGGTCGCATTGGAAAAGCGCCGTCACGCATCCCGTGAGCGGAGCGCGCGAAAATGCGTGGCGAGGAATGTGGATGGGGTCGCATTTTCCGCTCCGCGAGCGGTGAGTCGTAGGCGACTTTTCCACCTGCGACCGATGTTTCTTTCTCCACTTTCTTTGCGCCGAAGAAAGTGGAAACCAATGAATGTAACCATTGCTATTCTCGTATAGCCGCACCTGGGACAGGTGCTGCTTGGTATATTTTCATCCGCCGCCCACATTCCCCACAGCCGAGTAGATCGGAACGATGATGGAGAAGGCGATGAACCCCACGAGACTTCCGATACAAAGAAGTAATACGGGTTCGAGGATCACGGGGAGTTTTTCGGCGGTTTCCTCGGCTTTGCGCTCGAAAATGTGCGCGACTTTCATGCAGGTGTCACTCAGGGCACCCGACTTTTCTCCGGTGATGATCAACTGCTGCACGGACACCGGTAACACTTTTCTGCTGCCGCGGATGCTGTGGAATGAGGTGGCGAAAGAATCGCCGACGACGATCCGGTCGCGGAGCTTTTGGTAGAAGCGCTTGTACGAAACGATAGTGGTAACTTCCACCATGGAATCCATCGACTCGACGAGTGGAACACCGGCTTGCAAAAGGCCACCGAGGATCACGCCGAACCGCGCGATGGAGGCCTCCCGGGCAAGACGTCCGATGCCAGGGATCTTGAAGATGAACACTGCGTAATGGCTTTGAAGGACGTGTACTTGGTGAGCAGAAGCACCACAATGAATCCGCCGATGATCCCCCCGGCAGTCTGCGCGCCACTGTGCTGCATGAATTCGGTGAATGCGATGACGATGCGCGTGGACATGGGGAGTTCAACGTTGAGGGCGTAGAGCACTTGGATTAGGTTCGGGAGTACGAACATACCGAGTCCCATGACGACGATGAACATGAGGACGAGAACGATCGTCGGATAGATCATCGCCATCTTCACTTTCTGACGGAGATTGCGGTCCTTTTCCTGTTGAATAGAAAGGAGCTCCATGTTCCGCGCCAAGTTTCCCGCCTCCTCTCCCACGCGCACGAGGGAAACTTCATACGGCGAGAAGAGCCCCTGTTCGTCCATGGAAATCCAGAGAGAGTTGCCGCCTTCCACGAGGTCAGAAATTTGCTGGATGACTTTGCGCATGGCTTTGGAACGCAGCTCTTCGCGGATTGTCTGCAGTGAATCGATAAGCGGGAGTCCGGCATTGAGCATCATCGCGAGGTTCTGTACGAACGCAGTGCGCTGCGACCCCATGCCGATATTGTTGATGGAGCGGAAGAACGCCTTCATTCCTTTTTTCTTTTTGCGTGTCCGGGCCTTTGTCTACATCGCTTCCAGCACTTCATCTTCCGTAGGAGGAGGCGTGACCTCCACTTTCTTTTTTTCTTTTTTTGCTTCGGCTTTTTTTGAACGCTCAAGCGGAGCCTGCAAAACAATCTCCGCTGCCTGCACGCGCTTGCGTTTTGCGGCTATGACCGCTGTGCGCGTTTCTGCGGCGACTTCCTCTTTTTGGCTTTCTTCAGGGCTCTTTTCGAGGACCGCTTCGGATGTTTCCTGTGTGGGTTCGATCAGATCCTCCGCGATCTCTGCAGGCTCCTCTTTCTTCTTTTTCTTGCTAGGTTTTACAGCTTCGTCCGCCGTTTCCTCTCCGGAAGAAAGTAGATCGGCCAGATCCGACTTCAGAGAATTCTCCAGAGCATCCGTCGCAGCTTGATCAGGAACCTCTTCGGAAACGACTTCCTCTGCAGGAGCCGCCGCTGGTTTCTGTTTGCGATGGAACGCCGGCAGTGTGATCGACGGCAGCTCTATTTCTTTGAAAAGAACCTGCGGCAGGTGCGGCCGGGGGATACTCCATGTCCGTTGCACCTGCGGCTTTTGTCGTGTGGGAGCCGGGGCCGGAAGATCGGAAAGCAGATTTTTCGGCGCGCTTTTGGAAATAGAGCGGTACCGCGAACGGTGCCGTGCGACATTGGCATGACGCCGCTTGGCATGACGCTTGGCATGACGCTTCACAATTTTCTTCACATTCTTTTTTTGATGTTTGTATCTTTTTTGTTTCTTGTATCTTGTATCTTTCTTGCGAGCGGTAACGGTCTTTACTGCAGCACGAACACTTTTTTGCTGAGTCATGCCCAACGCACTTGCAATGCGACTCCAGAATGTGCCGTTGCGCTTGTTACTTTTTGCCATGCTTGGTGAAGAGGATGTCCGGGGGCGCGGCGACGCGCTTGAGCTCTTCGATGGTGGTCATGCCCGAAAGCACTTTCTCGAATCCGTCTTCAAACATCGTGTGCATGCCTTCTTTTCGGGCCTGCATGCTGAGATCGGTGCTGGAAGCGTGTTTAATGATGAGATCCTCGATCGCCGGCGTGATGGCGAGTAGTTCGTAGATGCCGATACGGCCGCGGAAACCTGTTCCTCCGCACCCGTCACAACCCTTTCCTTTGTAGAGGGTTACCGAACCGCGCTTCGGGAAAAACTTCTGCGCGCCCTTGAACATTTTTTGCGCTTCCGAGACGGAGCAGGAGGTACTCGTGCGGCAATGCGGGCAGATACGCCGTACGAGGCGCTGCCCGATGACGACTTCGAGTGTGGAAGCGAGGAGAAACGGTTCTACGCCCATTTCCAGAAGACGGGGAATTGCTGTGGGGGCGTCGTTGGCGTGGAGCGTGGAAAGCAGAAGGTGACCCGTGAGTGCGGCATTCACGGCGATATCCGCCGTTTCACCATCACGGATTTCTCCCACAAGAATAACGTTGGGGTCCTGGCGCACGAGGGCGCGCAGTCCTGCAGCGAAGGTGAGATTCACCTCGGCATTGACCTGAATGTGGTTTACGCCCGCGATTTTGTACTCCACCGGATCTTCGATGGTGGAAATGTTCACGTCCGGCGTGTTGCGCATCTTTAGAAGCGCCGTGAGCGTTGTGGATTTTCCGGATCCCGTGGGGCCCGTGGTGAGCACCATGCCGTAGGGC
>JBBTVH010000138.1:0-1875 GCA_038063355.1 Patescibacteria group bacterium
CGTTGGATGGAGACCTGCATAGCGCCATGATGCCGCTCCTGTGTTTTTTCGTCCATCGGAACAGTACCTAGTTTGCTGGTTGGCTTGTTTGTTCGTGCTCGTAGGAACGAGCAACCAGCAAACGAGCAAACATTTAATGATGTCCTCCCCCGTGTCACGGATTGCCATTTGCCTTTTCAAAGCGCTTCTGGCGCCCGAGATCATTTTTGTGCACGACGTAGTTCATTTGCTCCTCTCCTTCGTTGGTGAATTTATTCTCTCGTATGGACATTTCCCGGAGGATATCGGTCATTTTTTTCCCCTTGTCTACCTTCACCGCTTCAATCATGGCAGTTTCCATTTCGCCGCTCATTTTGAAGATACGCCCTCCTTTTTTGTGACCCTGGCCGAACGGGGTCTCATTGAGTGAGTGTCCCTGATCATCCACGCCCAAGTACATATTGCGATACTTCTTGTATTTTTCCTGGCGCGTTGCCCCCTCAATGGGGACATCCTCCGGTCCTAAGAGCTTTCCCTGGGTCTCCAGAATCTGGGAAATTTCATCGGCGTAGGCGTCAAACACACGGAAGCTCAGCTCGTTCATCGGGTCGCGATATTGCTTCGCCTTTTTATTGTTCCCTGAGGGCATGGTTTCATTCTCAATTTCGCGCAAGCTCAGCTTCGGACGGTTGTTGCCGTCGATGGCCTGGCGCACGACGACGTTGTCGAAGTGGGCGTACGAGACGATGCGCGCTGCGAGAAAGTCGATATCGGAGGGCGGGAGGCTTTGGCTGTCCTCCGCTTTCTTTTCCGCAAGCATGCCGTAGATCTTGAACATCGTGTTGTAACCGACGTAGGCATTCTTGAGCCCTTCCGATGTCACGCGCTGGATGGCTCCGGAGGAGACGATAAGGAAGTTGTTCCATCCTCCCTGGGTCATAAAACCCGTGACCATCGGGATGTCCTCATGATCGATGGTGGTTCCGGAGCGGGAGATGACCTTCGTCACACGCTGGCGGGCAGATTCATCGTGCGCCACTTCTTCAATGAGAAATGCCGTGGTTTTCGGGCCCGGCGTGAATCTCTGGTTCGGGCCTTCGATCAGCGATTCCGCGAGTTCCAGGATTTCGGGTTGCGTGTGGTTGTGCTGGTAGAAGAAGTCGATGAACGGGAACGTGCTCGTCGAAATCTTTCCGTTGATGATGCTCAATCTGTCGAAGGGAATGATTTTCCACTTCAGTCCCATAACGAGATAGAAAAATTTTTGCTGCATGCTCATCTTGCCTTTCTCCATGGCGTAGAGGAAGAGCTGCTCATAAAGGTGCGGGTTCACCTGGTCCGGGATTGGCTCGTGTTTCTCTTTCGCCTCAACGAAGGTTTTCAACATGTATTCCAGCTGCGGCGCCAGCAGCCCTGCGTTGCTATAGAAGTCGGCGACTCCGGAGTATTTGTCGCGTTCGCTGTCGTAGCTGTGCTCATTGGTTGTTTTCCATGTACGGTAGAGATCTTTGTCGCTCCAGATATCCGCGATAACCTTCTGGAGCCACTTTTCGAGGAGGATCGGATCGCGCTTACATTCGTCAAGAGGGATCTTGAAGTGTGAGAAGCGGCTGAGGGCTTTCCAGAGTTCCTCATCGTCCCAGTCCAGACGGCCGCGTTTCGTGAGCAGGATCATTACGGCTTTCAAGTGGTCCTGGTTATTCACGTGCGGCAGGTCTTCGATGAGTTTGTACGAGTCGACGTTCTCGAGCGCCTTCTCCCACACGCCGACGGCCTCCAGCTCGGAGGACTGCTGGCGGCGGTGGAACTCGTGCTTGAGCTGGCCGGCGTAGGGCACTTTGTCGCCGATCCAGCCTGTAAAGAGTTCGACCACTTTTCCGCGGGAGTTTTCTCCGC
>JBBTVH010000139.1:0-2777 GCA_038063355.1 Patescibacteria group bacterium
AGGCGCCGCCGAGTCCGCAGCGCAGAAAGCGGCACCATTCGGCGTTCAGTCCATCTCGGTGGAGATCAAAGGCCTCGGCCCGGGACGCGAGCAGGCCATCCGCGGACTCCAGTCCGCCGGTCTCAACCTCGACGCCATCATCGATACCACTCCTATTCCTCATGGTGGTTGCCGGCCCAGGCGTCGCCGACGCGTTTAATTTCTCCTCATCCATGATTCAAAAGTTCTCCTCCTCCATCGCTCAACCATCCATAAACATCACTTTGGGTAATGCGTTGTGTCATTTTCAATTTTCCATTTTCAATTTTCAATTATGAAATATAACGGTCCCAAAGCACGGAAAGTCCGTCGCCAAGGCAGCAACATCTACGGCAGCGACAAGTACGACAAGATCCTCCAGAGGAAGCCCTACGGGCCGGGCAAAAGCCCAAAATCCCGCCCGGGGAAGCAGTCGGAATACGCCAAGCAGTTGCTGGAGAAGCAGAAGATGCGCGACATCTACGGTCTTTCCGAGAGCCAGTTCCGCAAGGTCTATTCCCACGCGCAATCCGCTCCCGGCCAGACCGGCGAGAAGATGAAAGAGCTCCTCGAGCGCCGTCTTGATAACGTCATCTACCGCGCGGGATTCGCGATGACCCGTCTGCAGTCGCGCCAATTCGCCGGCCACGGCCTTTTCATGGTCAACGGCCGCCGCGCCACCGTCCCGTCCATACTCGTAAAGCCGGGCGACGTCGTCACGGTGCGCGCCAAACTCAAGTCCTCCCCTGTCTTCGGCCCGATCATCGAGGCCCATGAGAAGTACGCCTCACCTTCTTGGTTGAAGGTCGATTCCGGTGCGCTCAAGGCGGAGGTGATCGCCATCCCGGGCGCCGACCATGCCGAACAGGGCATCGACGTGCGCATGGTGATCGAGTTCTACTCCCGTTAGTCTTTTTTTCTCCGACTTTCTCCTTCTCTCCTTTCTTCCCAACCGTCCCATGCACATTATTCAGGAAGAGATCGGTCTCCCCGTCTTCAGCGCCGAATCGGTCGCCAAGGGAGACAAGAACCATATGGTGTTCACCATCACTCCGCTTCCCCCGGGATTCGGCATGACGCTCGGCAATGCGCTTCGCCGTGGCCTTCTTTCCAGCCTTCCGGGCGCCGCAGTCACCTCCATCCGCACCAAGGGCGTGAACCACGAGTACACCACGCTCAAGGGTGTACGCGAGTCTATCGTGGACATCGGGCTGAACATCCGCCAGCTCAAGTTGCGCAAGTTCAACAAGGACCCCGAAGTCATCAACCTGCAGGCCAAAGGCCCCAAGACGCTCACAGCCAAGGACCTCACGGTCTCCTCCGATATCGAAATCCTGAACCCGGATCTCGAGCTCATGACGCTCGAAAAGGGCGGCGAGATCGATATGCAGCTCACGGTCGAGAAAGGCGTCGGATACGTTCCCGCATCCGAGAGAAACAAGAAGCAAAACGAGCCGGGACTTATCTTCCTCGATGCCGTCTTCAGCCCGGTGCTCAAAGTCCGCTACGACGTGGAATCCGCCCGCGTGGGGCAGCGCACCAACCTCGACAAGCTCATCATGGAAGTGGAAACGAGCGGATCTCTGAGCGCCGAAGAGGCGATGCAGTTCGCCGCGCAGCTTCTCAAGAGCTACTTCGAGTACTTTGGCAGCCCGGATAAAGTCGTCGAGAAAGAGTTCATGGCCGACTTCAGCCGCACGGGCGCCCGCGTCGCCGAAGAAACCGATACGTCTGTGAAGGAGAGCTACACCCCCATCGAGATCCTCAACTTCTCGCCGCGCACCCTCAATGCACTCATCAACGCGGGTGTCGGTTCCATCGAGCAGCTCACGAAGTGCACGGAATCTTCCCTCAGCAACTTCCGAGGATTCGGTGCCAAGGCATTGGACGAAGTCAAAGCAACACTGGGAGAACGCAATCTGAAGCTTGCGGATGAACCGACGGACGAATAACCCACCTTTTCCCTTTAAGATCACACTTTTACCCTTTAGGATCGCGTCTCCAACCAGCAACCCGTAACCCGCAAACCAGCAAACCTTCATGCGTCACCGAAAGACCACCCTTCGGCTCAAGTACAAGCCTCAGCACTCGCGCATGATGGAGCGCAACCTGGTGACGTCCCTTCTCCTGTACGAGTCGATCCGCACGACGCAGATGCGCGCGAAAGTGATCATCCCGTGGGTGGATCGCCTTGTCACGGTTGCCAAGACCAAGCCGACCGCCCTTGCCATCCGCCGCATCAATGCCGTCGTCACCGACAAAAACGCCTGCCGCAAGATCATCGAAGTGCTCAAAGATCGCTATGCCACGCGCTCTTCCGGAATGACGCGCATGGTTGCCGTGGGAGCGCGTAAGGGGGACGGAGCGAAGATGGTGGATCTGACGCTGATTGATGCGAACGTAGGAGGTCAGCCGCATCCCTCCGCGGAGGAGGGGAAGGCAGAAAAGGCAGGAAAGGCAAAGAAAATTCCCGCAAAATCCTCAAAATGAAGACCTCCACGCCGCGTCCGGCAGCGCCCCAGTGGCTTCTCATTGATGCCAATGGCCAGATGTTGGGCCGTGTCGCCACGAAAGCGGCGCACATCCTCCGCGGTAAGCACAAGCCGGAGTTCTCTCCGCACCAGCTCCACGGCGACCACGTCGTCGTGATCAACGCAGCGAAGATCGCCATCGCCCCAAAGAAGGCCCGCAACAAGATCTACTACAGCCACTCCCCGTACCCGGGCAGCATGAAGAAGGTCACCATGGAGACGCTGCTC
>JBBTVH010000140.1:0-1052 GCA_038063355.1 Patescibacteria group bacterium
CGATGCCCGCAAGGTGCATGCTGATAGCGGTAACGAATTGTGCCGACTGCAGGATTTTTTTCTTCCGAAATGTCCGGTTGGTGGTCTGCAGTGTGAGAATGCGGCGGGCAAACGGCATGATGTTCTTGCACCGCATCAATGCTTCGCCGGCAAATGTTTCCAGGATCGCATGGATGATTTGCGGATTGTATTTTTTGGCTTCTCTCGGCGCTAAAAACGGATAGAGCCATTTATCAAATTTGAATCCAAATCCCACACGCTTCACGGGAATTTTTCCTTGGAGCATGTCTTCCTTTGGCAAATCCTTCCGCATCCTCGCGGTGATAATCATGAAATCAAACTGATCCGCGAGCCGGAGCGGCACTTCTTCCGCACATGCCTCCGCACCGCTACGAAACGGCGTAAGAAAGGCCGAGAGAATGACAATGCGTGGCTTCATTTCTGCGTAATGAATTGCTGGAATAGCTGAGCATACTGCGCCCCAACATGTTCCCATGAAAATACCTTCTCGATTCTCTCACGCGCAGCTATTCCGAGCGATGCGCGCTTGGATGCATCGTCGATGAGCCGCTGGATGTGACTTTGCAATGCCTCGCGATCTCCGGCCGGGAACAAAAATCCTGAGACGCCGTTTTGGATCAGGAAACGGTTACCGCCGACATCCGAAGCAATACACGCACAGCCACTTGCCATCGCTTCCATGAGAGCATTGCTGAGCCCCTCGCTGTGGCTCGGAAGAACAAAGATATTAGTCTTCGAGAGAATGCCAGCAATATCGGACTGAAGCCCTGTGAAAGTGACACTGTGACGATACTGCTCCACGAGCGGATGCCCTTCTTTGTACCAACCGACGACTTGGATTTTTACATGGGGATGCTTCTCGGCAATCGGAGCAGCAGCAGCAAGGAAATCATCAACGCCCTTGATAGATTCGAGACGACCGACATATGTGATCGTTATCTGATGATTTATTCCGAATTCCGAATTCCGAATTCCGAATTTGGCCGGGTCGATCCCCGTGGGAATCACCTCGCTCTTCCCAAAAATTCCCA
>JBBTVH010000141.1:0-5713 GCA_038063355.1 Patescibacteria group bacterium
AGCTTCGGCCATTACCTCTGGCAGCTTTTCATCCCTGTGGGCTTCAGTGTCTTCTATCAGCAGCGTGATCCGATTCTGGATGTTTATTTCATGGGATCCCTTCTATCTCTTATTTCTCTTCTTTCCCTTTCCTGGTATTTCCGCAACCGAAAGCCTTGGATCGCCTTCGGCGCGTTGTTCTATCTGATCACGCTCAGTCCGACTTTTTTCAACTTCCATAAAGGATTGATCTCGTTCTATGCGGTGGATCGATATGCATATTTGCCATCAATTGGAATCATTTTTATTGCTGTGATGCTTCTTGAAAATTTCCGACAAAGAATTTTCAATTTTCAATTTTCAATTTTCAATTTCGCCCTTGTCCTATTGCTGACGATTGCATTGGCATTTCTATCACGTTATCAGACAAAGGTCTGGGATACTCCCGAATCCCTCTACACCCACGCGGTTTCTGTGGATACGGCTTCCGTTCCCGCCCGCGCTACGCTCGCACAAGTTCTTCGCCAGATGGGGCGTCCTGCCGAAGCGTTCAGTGTTCTAAAAGAAGGACTCCAGTATGGCGATGATGTGAGTTATCACTTGGAGGCGGGGAACATCTATGCGAGCAACGGTCAGATCGGCGATGCCATCGTGGAATTTACCAAAGCTTCGCGGATGAAGCCTGATCTCCCGGAGCCGATCTTTTCTATCGGTAATCTGGAAGATCAGCGCGGCAATGTCGATCTCGCATTGGAGTATTACCGCAAAGCGCTGGCGCTCGATCCCTCGTACGTCGGTGCCCGTGTGCGTATTGCCGATATCCTTCTTGATCGCGGAGCATTGGATGAAGCCGAGGATCAGCTTAAGGAAGCGTTGCAATGGAACCCGAGTTATTTCGGAGTAAATGTGCAGATGTATCGGTTGAGGATGGCACAGGGGAGGGGGGCAGAAGCTCAAATATTCTTTGATCGAGCGAAAGCGTTACGACCAGGCGAGGAATTGAAAATTGAAAATTGAAAATGGAGAATTAATTTTCAATTTTCAATTATTTTCTAGGCACAGCCGCCTCTTTCCAGCACAATTCAAAAATAATTGTTCGGTAAAAGTGCGCAATGTCGCGGTTTTCGATGATCGTTGTTGTGAGCTTCTGTTGCGTGTAGGACATCAGAGCGAGCGAATCGTTCCACGAAAAAATGCCCGATTGCCAATGTGCATTTGGCGGGAGTAGGCGTACGGTGTTGCGGTTTTCCTTTCCCGTTTTGATCACAAAATCCGCAAAAGGACATTTCGGGAAAATGAGTCGTGTATGAATGCCCCTCTGCGCCCGGCGTTTGAGATAATTTTTGAGGTATTCCACTCCCACCAGCTTGCTGAAGAGGTCCACATAGGAGAAAACAAGGACTTCGCCTCTCGCCGCGAGGGTTTCTTCGAGCATGCGCTTAAATCCTTCTTCGCCCTCATAACACTTCACAGTGGGGATGCTCTGGTCGGTCGCCTGCAGGGGTCCGAGGAGGCTCACGATGTGTTCAAGGTTTCCGCGCATGGAATGCAGTTCGTTTTCCTTGCGCTGGTACAGACGCAGAAGGCTGACGGGTTCTTCCGCGACGATCAGGCGGCGTTTTCCGCGGCGACTTTCGAACAAGAGTCCTTTTTCGATCATCTGTTCCACGGCGCTGTGTACTGTAACACGATTCTGTTTTAGTCCTTTCGCGATATCCTGGACTGATGCCACTCCCGCTTGCAGGCACTGGAGATAGATTTCCGTTTCGCGATCGTTACATCCGAAGAATTTCAGCTGCTCTTTTACGCGCCGTCGATCAGTGGCTGCTAGCATATGTAGAACAAAATTCTACAAATATTATAGCATATAAGTACCTACGAAATATATGTTTTAATGGATTATAGGCATATAAGGCATTTAAGTGTTTAACGGAAATTGACGTATTTTATAGTGGAGAATAGTGTAGTTCGACGATGGAAACCTTTGTGAACGCATTTCAACGGCTCCTTCTCGAAAGTCCCCGCTACAACCTCAAGCAGGTTGGTGCGGACAACTGCGATTATGCGGATACTGCCGTGAAGTCGCGGAATTGCTATTACTGTTTTGGAATCTTTTATTCTGAGGACGTCTACTACGCACGGTACTCCCGTAAGTGTGTCTCCTGCTCGGGTCTCACGTTCTGCGTGTCGTGCGAATGGTGTACCGAATGCGTCGATTGTGCGTCCTGTTACTCCTGCGATTACTGCCAGGATTGCCAGAACTGCCGCGAGTCGAGGTTCTGCAAGGACTGCTTCGGATGTGGGAATTGTTTCGGATGCGTGGGGCTCTATCAAAAGCAGTACTGCATGTTCAACGAGCAGCTCTCCAAAGAGGAATATGAGCGGCGATCGGTATCACTCGATCTTGGAAATGCTCAGCAGAGGAGTGCAATTGGAGATCGCATCACAGAACTACGCACCAAGGCGCCGAACCTGGCCATTCACCAATTCAGCTGCGAAAACTGCATCGGGAATCATCTTACGGAATGCAGCAACTGCTACCGGTGCCACGATTCCTTCGCCTGCGAAGATTGCTTCTTCTGTATTGAAACGAACGGCAACAAGAACTGTTGCGATCACACGGTCTGTTTTGAGAACGAGTTGTGTTACCAGTGCATTCACTCGCCGTTGAATTACAACTGCAATTTCCTTTTCCATTGTGACTACTGCAGCGAGAGCGAATTCTGCGCGTTCAGCAAAAATCTGAAGAACTGCTTCGGTTGCGTGTATCTCCAGGGGAAGGAATATCACATCCTCAATCAGCCTGTCCCTCCGGAGGAGTATGCAGCCCGCGTCGCCGCCATCCGCAAGGAGCTCCAGATCGCCGGCCAATATAATCTCCTGCCATACACGCTTTCATCGTATGAACAGGGACGATTGGCGACCGAAACCGACAGCGTCATTCAAACGCTTCCTGCTGTTTAATTCCTTCCGCTTCTTTTTATGAGTACTACATCCTCCGTTCCCGTGAAATGCACCTGCTCCACTGTCGGTGGATGCGGCAAGGAATTTATCGTCATCCCGCAGGAAGCGGCATTCTATGCGACGAAGAAGCTGCCCCTTCCGGACCATTGCCCCGCGTGCCGCCATCGTCAGCGCATGGCTTTGCGCAGCGAACGACAGCTCTACCGGCGCACGTGCGGCAAATGCAATGAGTCGATGTTCTCTGTGTATCCCGAAAGCGCGCCGTATGTGGTGTATTGCCACAAGTGCTTTTGGGAAAATATCGGTTGATCATTTTGCCACGAATGCCGTTGCCCCCAGCCACCCGACTTCGCTCTTCCGCCTTCGCTAAAGCTACGGGGGACAGGTCGGAGCTTCGCCGGGCAGGCGCCAGATCATTTCGCAACGAAAGCTGTAGCTCCCAACCACGCCAAATCGAAGATCGCCTTCATCGTCCGCGCCAGTGTTGCGCTTTCCACGATGATTCCCAGGAATTCATCCGGATTGAGTGAGACAATGCCCACTTGGTTTCCGAAGAGCAGGATTTCATTATCAAACGGGAACTGGTCTTTGTTTACCAGCAGGATCTCGATCAGGTTTGCATCGTATTTTTCCGGAAGGAACGGATCGATGGCATGGACGCTCTCTACGGTATTCGGCGATAGGTACCGCACTTTGATACCGCTTTTCATGCGCCGATGCGTGTACTGCGTGAAGAACCCCGGAATGCGCTCAGCGATCTGTTTGAGGTTCGTGTAGCCGAGAATTTCCGCCTGCGCTCCCTTGGCTGCGAGCGATTCCGTGAACACACGCTCCACTCCGTCCATTCCTTCATAGAAACGGATGCGGGGGCGAAAGCCCTTGGCACTTGTGAGGGACTTCAGCTGCGGTAGGAGCATCTTTGCCAGATGCACCCGTTCGAGTGCGAGCTGCTCCAATTTCTCCGGCGCTTCCGGTGCAAAGCACTTCACGCCGTTGCGGTTGTATTCACTCAGAAGTTTCTTTGAAAGAAGGTTTTCAAGTGTGTGATACGCGCTGACGCGATGAACGTTGGCTTTCCGCGCGATAACCGAAACTGGGCCGCCGTTGATCTCCAGGCACGCCACGTAGATGCGGGCTTCTTCATCGGTGAGGCCTAATTTGAGGAGTTCGGAGATCATGTTTTATAAAATATAGCAGTGTTGTAGAACTTTTTCTACAGTATTTATATCAAAATTTAACATATAAATGCCTATTTGACTAACAATTTTAATATCTGTTGGACAGATGTGACTAGTCAAGGCAAGCTGACAACGCTGGGGCCGAATCATATCCTCAGTATTTTTCCTTATGCACAGTTCGACTCCGCTCACTACAGGCAAGACCTGCACCCACTGTTCGACCCCCTTCGAGATCACCAAAGACGATCTCGCGTTCTACAAGAAGGTCTCTCCGATCATCGCCGACAAGCGCTACGACATCTCGCCGCCGAAACTCTGCCCCGACTGTCGTCAGCAACGGAGGCTGGCATGGCGCAATGAGCGACATCTGTACCATCGCAAGTGCGAACTCACGGGCAAATCCATCATCACGAATTTCGGCGAGCACACGGGGATCCACGTCTACGATGCGCACGAGTGGTGGACGGACAAATGGGATCCGCTTTCGTTCGGCCGCGCGTTTGATTTCTCACGCCCCTTCTTCGAGCAGTACGCGGAACTGCAGAGCGATGTTCCTCAACTCAGTCTTTCGGTCTGGAATTCCGAGAATGCGGATTACTGCAACTACATCGGACATGTGAAAGACAGTTATCTGATTTTTGGCTCCGTGTACTCGGAAAAGTGCTACTACGGATCGCCATACTATTCGAATAACTGCGTCGATACGCTTGTCGTCCGTGAATGCGAAAACTGCTACGAGTGTGTGGACTGCCGTAAGCTCAATCGCTGCTTCTACTGTCAGGACTGCTGGCACTCCAATGATCTTTCCTTCTGTTTCGATTGCCAAGGATGCAGCGATTGCATTGGATGTGCGGGGCTGCGCAAGGAGCAGTACTGCATTTTCAACGAGCAACTGAGTAAAGAGGACTACAACAAGAAGAAAGCGGAGCTCGATCTCTGTCATCCGGAAGCGCGGAAGTTATTAAAAGCAAAACTTCAGGCATTACGCTTACAGATTCCGCACCGGTACATGCAGAGTGCTCAGGTAGAGGATGTGTCTGGCAACTATGTCTATGAGGGTAAGAACGTTCTGCACAGTTTCTATGCGGACCGCTGCTGGGATTCCAAGTTCTGTGCGCAGGTTGTGGATCTTAAAGACTGCTACGACAACAATTACACGGAAGAGAATGAACTCTGCTGTGATTACCTCGGTGCGTATCAGGTCTCGCGTGTCTGTTTCTCCAAATTCTGCAACAAAGTCAGCGACAGCTTCTATTGTGATTCCTGTCATCAGGGCAGCAGCAACCTCTTCGGTTGTATAGGGCTACGGAGAGCCAAATATTGCATCCTCAATCAGCAGTATTCGAAAGAAGAATATGAGGAACTTGTGCCCAAAATCATCGATCACATGCGCAAAGGTGGTGAATATGGAGAGTTCTTCCCCATTGAAGAGTCGCCGTTTGCCTACAATGAGTCTGTAGCGCAGGAATATTTCCCCGTGGAGAAGAAAGAAGCACTGAAGCGCGATTGGGGGTGGCATGCAGAAGATCAAAAGGAGAAATACCTCGGTCCTCCCGTGGATGTACCCGGTAGCATCGAAGACGCAGGAGATG
>JBBTVH010000142.1:0-3165 GCA_038063355.1 Patescibacteria group bacterium
GTGGAGCGTGCGACCTGAATTGACGATTTCCCCGCCAATCTCGTCGATCACTTTAACCCGGAAGACCGTCAGAAGACGCTTCAGGAATGCCTCTTCAGAGAACTGCTCGATCGCGACAAAATAGGTATCCGGGAAAAGATACCCTTCGACTCTGCCGCCGCGCTCTGCAAGCCCCTCTCCCGGTGGAAGAAAACCGAATTCCGTAAGGTCACATTCGTGGACACAGCGGAGGAATGCTCCCGTCGCCGTGAGATTCTTTTTAACGAGCAGCGCGTCAATGTCCGTGACCGTAAATCCTTCCGGAATGGTCACGGCGATCTCCTGCGCTTTCCCGCTCTGGAGCGCGTCGATGATCTCTCCCGGCGTCATGCCCGGCATCAGAATGAATGTGCCCGCCTGAAGCGATCCGTCCGCGCCGTGGAGACGGGCGTAGAGCCGGAAAGCAAACGGCGACCGCAAAACCTCTTGCTCGAAAAGCAGATGCGCGATGCCGCGCGTAGACGTCCCCGGTTCAATCCGCACGGAGACGCGGTCGGTATTGTCGGCATCGGCCGGGCGAAGCGCAAAGCGGTACCAGAGGAGGGCGCATGCCAAGACTACAACGATGACGAGGAAGATCTTCTTCACCAAGAAATAGTACGGAAAGCAGGAGGGGGAGGAAAGGCAGGAAAGGCAAAACCTTCCTGCCCTTTCTTCCTTTCCTGCCCTACTGGGCTCCTGCCCTTTCTCCCCTTCCTGCCTTATTACATTTATCTCCGCATTTTTGATCGTCGTTTCTCCAAAGCCATCTCCTTCCCCTCCACCTTGATTTCCTGCTCCACGGACTGCAGCTCGCGGCTGAGGAAGATCGTCACGACAGTACGAAGAACGATGATGGCGCCGAGCTTTCCGAGATCGTCCCACGTGGGATGCACGATGCTTTCGACGATGTCTTTACCCACAAGGAATTCGAGCCCGAGAGCGAGATGTTTGCCCAGATGGATGCGAACCATCGGCAGTTTGTGTTCCTGGCTCCCGGTAAAGAGGAGAAAATCATAGAGTGCGCGGAGACAACCGTAGGCCATTACCAAAACACCCACGTATCCGATGACCGTGGCAATAAGGATGCTCAAGGCATCGAGTCCAACGATGAAGAGATTATTCTGCATGGCGGCGACCGCCGCGTGCACGGGCTCTTGATCGGACAAGTGCAGAATGCCAGCCGTAGTCGTACTCAGGTCGTTGAATGTTGCCGCAAGAGACATCTCGGAAGTGAAGCGTACACCCGGTACAAGAGGATGCAAGAGCTCATGGGAGTACGGATTCAAAGGATTCAGACGATTCAAAGGATATTCGTCCTCTGAATCTTTTGAATCTTCTGAATCCTTTTGTACGATCTTTTAAATTCTGCAACACTACTCTTATGGTCTCCCTCTCCCAAGCCCGCGATATGTTCCGTCTGCAGCGCGAAGCGAAGCGCGTGAAGAAGGAGCTGCAGAAGATCCAGGTGGAAGCCGAAGCGGAAGGCGTAAGTGTGGTGGTCTCCGGTGAACAGGAGATTCTTTCGATTGGAATCAGTGAATCGGTCCCTCGTGAAAAAATCGGAGGACTTGCCAAAGACGCCCTCAATCGCGCGCTCAAGAAAGCACAGGTCGTCTCCGCAGAGAAAATGCAGGCGGTGTACAAGGAAATGGGACTGCCCACAGAGAAAGGAATGCGGGAAATGGGCAATTAGAACAGAAGAGATTCAAAAGATTCAAGGGATTCAAAAGAACGACTCCTCTGAATCTTTTGAATCCTTTGAATCTTTGGATCTACGTTTACCGCACTATTCCTATGCGGTCCTCAATCTCCTGATCCACAAACACCTTCTTTCGTCCGTACTTCATCCGGCTGTACTCCTTGATGAGCGCCGCAAGTTTCTCGTTCCGCTTGGATTCATCGTAGATCGTGGCCATCGAGAAAGGGCGGCTGGTGACGTTGTTGATATTGAGCTTGCAGTAGCAGTTGAAGTTGGGAATGCCGATAGCATCCTGGTCGGAAACCACGGGCGCCATTTCTTTCGCCATGTATTCAGCGTCCTCCGCGCCGATCTTGAAGCTCATGATGGTTCCCACGTTACCGAACACCGCGTCGCGCATCTTCGTACTCGCTTGGCCGTAGGATTCCGTTTTGCCCACCAGCTGCCCGATATACTGGTGCGCCATGATGAGGCCGAGCTCGTACTTGCGGGCCTCGGAGAGGATCGTAGCGAAGGCGTCGGTGACGAAGTTCTGGAACTCGTCGACGTAGAGATAGAAGCGTCGGCGCTGCCCGCGCGGCACATCGGCACGGGACATCGCGGCCATGTTCACCTTGTTCACAAAAATGAGGCCCAGAAGCTGCGCGTTCACGTCGCCGATCTTTCCCTTGCTCAGGTTCACGAGAAGCACCTTGCCGCTGTCCATCACTTCGCGGATGTTGAACGCGGACTTCGGCTGCCCGATGATATTACGCATCGTGGTGTTCGTAATAAAGGGACCGAACTTCGAGCTGAAGTACGGGACCATTTCCTCTTTCTCGCGCTGTCCGGTTTTCGCGATTTCATGTTCCCAGAAGCTTCGGACGACCACATTTCTGCATTTGCTCACTTTGTATTTCTGGAATTCCTCGTCCACGAAGAGCCGCGGCACGTCGATGAGCGTGGCGCCTTCTTCCTCGTCGTCCATCAGCGTGAGACATCCGTTGCGGAAGTAGTGCTGAATACGCGGACCGAAGATCTCGTTACCGAAAAGTTTCAAAAAGATTTCCATCGCGTCGAGCGAGGCGCGGTCTTTCTCTTCGGGTGTCTTGGCCTCGAGAAGATTAAGTCCCATCGGGCGTTCGCCGTCGGAAGGATCGAAGACGATAATGTCTTTCGCACGCTCTTTCGGCGTATGGGCGAGTGCATCCTCGATAAGATCGCCGTGCGGATCGACGATGCAGAGCCCATCGCCATTGGCGATGTCCTGCCGCGACATCCAGCTGATGAGCGAGGATTTTCCACAGCCGGATTTTCCGATGACGTAGTGGTGGCGCGTGCGATCCTCTCCGCGGAAGCGGATTTTGGTCTCCACGGCGCGGTAGCGGTTGATGCCGAGCAGGATGCCGTCCGGTGGAGCGTCCGGCGGCGGCGGGAGCACGCGGTAGGTGATCCACTGGATGATC
>JBBTVH010000143.1:0-2238 GCA_038063355.1 Patescibacteria group bacterium
TGGTGAAGCTGCAGGTTCTCCTTCTTGGCGAGCCTGCGGACGCCTTAAGTACGGTTGTGCATCGATCGGAGGGACACACCGTCGGAGAAATCATTTGCAAGAAGCTCAAGGACGTCATCCCAAAGGAACAATTTCCGATTGCGATCCAGGCGGCGATCGGTGCAAAAGTCGTCGCGCGTGAAACCATTTCCGCGTATCGCAAAGATGTAACGGGGTATCTTTATGGTGGAGACGTCTCGCGCAAGAATAAGCTTCTGCAGAAGCAGAAGAAAGGAAAGAAGCGCATGAAGCAGATGGGGAGGGTGACTTTGAACCAAGAGGCGTTCCTTGCGGTGCTCAAAAGGAGTTAAGTGCAATTGAAAATTGAAAATGGAAAATTGAAAATGAGCTGCGCATCTGCAGTGGTGCAGCTATTCATCAACATCGTCCTTCTCCTTGCTCTCCAAAAGCCTCTGCCGCGCCGCCGCGACAAACGGTTCAAAGACCGTCTGCAAGATGCTTCCGGCGAGCGGTTGTACTGTATCGAACGGCGTCGCTTTGCCCTGCCTGAGGAAGAACTCCTGCAGCACGAATGTCGCAAGCTGCAGGATGGTGCCGTCGATGTTTTTCTCATCGAGCATCAGTGATACCAAAATCCGTTCCGGATCGAGCGCCATTACCATCTGCATGCGGGTAATCCATTCAATAAGAACGCGGTTGGTTTCCGCGTCGAGCGTTCCTGTTTTCAGGAGCGTCATGTTCTCGTCGACCGCCTCCTTGGCAGTCTTCTGGAGCGTTTCCTGCAGGTATTCCTGCACCGCGACGAAGCTGCCTTCGTCGATGAGGGAGATGACTGAGAGGATGAAGATGCTCGGGCAATCTCTGGCGACGAGGCGCGAGATCAGCAGGAAAAGATGCGTGTTACTGTCTTGAGCGAGAAATTGCAGAATGACCCTAGCGACCTGGTCATCGCGCTTCTTGCTGCGCTTTTCTTCACGACGGATCTGCGCCATCGCGGCCGCAGCGGCCGCAAACCGCTGCTTGGCTTCCTCGGAAAGCTGCTCGGGCGCACCGGCTACGCCTTCTCCGGGTGCGCCGATGTCGATACCTCCGAATTCAGACATGGGAAAATTCTACAGGGGGATTCCAATTTCTACCATCAAGAGGAGACGTACCACCGGTACGTCTCTACGGTGGACGTTATGCCTTGGCGGCGACCGGTTCGATATGGATGACGGTTGCGCGTTCGGCGCGGCCGTTGAACTTTACCAAGCGCTGCTGCGAGAAGCGGACAACGCCCGCCATGCTTGCGTGGATGGTCCAGTCTGTGCCCAAGTGTGTGTTCAGGCCCGGGCGGAACTTATATCCCTTCTGGCGCACGAGCACTTCGCCGGACTCCACGACCTGGCCTCCAAAGCGCTTTACGCCACGGCGTTTCGCTCTGCTATCCCGGCCGTTTGTGGTAGATCCACCAGCTTTCTTATGTGCCATAGTGGAAGCATTTTACGGGTTCCAAGCGTTGCTGCAAGTAAAAAGGACCGCTATGCTGCGCGTGCGGGGTGGAGCAGCCCGGTAGCTCGCGAGGCTCATAACCTCGAGGTCGCTGGTTCAAATCCAGCCCCCGCAACCATTCCATTGGCCGTTTTCGTGATCGTTCATACTCCCCGTCGCAATTCTTCCACCCGGTCAGGCTGAAAGAGAAAGAGTTGCCAGTGCTCCAGGACCGGCATCTGCCGGAGGAGCTCCAGGAACCGCGCTTCCTGCTGCTCGACTGCCGCAGCGTCGGGTTCTTCGCCGAAGACCTCCTGCACCGGCGGCGTAATGATCAGAACCTTTTCCCCGTCACTTATGCGCCCGAGGTTTTCTTTGGCGTACTTGTTTTTGTGCTGGAGGGAGTGCATGTACTCCAGTTCCCGGCGGGCGTCTTCGTTGCTGCGGGCCATGACGGCGTTCTGGCGGCGCATGTCCCCGAGCGTGCGGGCGAAGAGGACGTTTCGGTAAAAGGAGAGCGCGAGACCGAACGCCATGAACCCCACGACCGTAAGGCCGATGACAATCGTAAGCTGCCGACTGAGTGGTTCTGCAGTGTGGAAGGCCACGATAGGAATTGAAAATGGAGAATTAAGAATTGAGAATTGGATTGTAACGGTATAGTAGTCCGGTGAAAATATTTTGCTCTGGCATTGGAGGAATCGGCTTGAGTGCGTATGCGGCTCTCATGAAGGCACAGGGGCATGCTGTTGCCGGAAGTGACCGCAG
>JBBTVH010000144.1:0-1167 GCA_038063355.1 Patescibacteria group bacterium
CATTCAAACTCAATCCTTGTCCTGCTGTGTAGGTAGAACCCGTGTTGAGATCCGTGCCGCAAGAGAACTTGTTGAGGGTGTCGTCCCAGATGACTTTGCTTGTGGAGGCATCACAATCCGTGAGGCCAGCTCCTTCGAAGGAAGAAACCCAGAGAGAGGCGCCGGAGGCGGAACCTTCCCAGACGAGAGTTCCAGAGGATGTGAGAGAGTCTTGGGCGTGGAGGATAAGGCCGGAGGCGGTGCCGATGACTTCGAGTTTTTCGGAGGGAGCGGTGGTGCCGATACCGACATTACCGTTTGTGAGAAGCGTCATGACATCGGTCGCATTAGCTCGTAAGCGTAGTGGTGTATTTGACTGAGTCCCGAACGATCCATAACTAGCATCTGGCGTGAATCGGAAGTCCACATAATCGCCAGCTGCGGTCGAATATTTCGCTCTCACATTGAGTCCCGTGTAGTTGCCAACGTTTGCAACATGAACGCCAGTGAGAAGATGGCCGGGGCTCAAATATATGCCTCGCTCAGGATCGCTGCTGAAAATATTGATTTTGGCATCATTGTTGAAACTGGCGGTTAACGTATTGGTTATGTTGCCATCCTGATGGAAAGCGAACGCTTCATTGTAGTTGGAAACGATACGAGCTTTCCCCATGCTTCCGTGCGTATCAAACTGGATTTCTGGTGCATCGTAACCGGTTATGATCAATTTTCTGTTTGGTGCTCCACTTTGGATTGTGCCCAGCTGCAAGTCAGCAGTTGGACTCGTCGTCCCAATCCCCACCCGATCAGACGCAGCATTCACAAAGAGCGTATCCGTATCGAACGTCGCATTGCCCTCCACAATAAGCGTCCCGCTGCTGCGCAGTTGATCCTGCGCGTGAAGGATTCTTCCCGAAGCCGTTCCCATAATTTCCAATGCTGTTCCAGAGAACGAGGAGCTGAGAGAGACGACGCCGGAGGTGATGGTGATGCCCTGTCCTGCCGTGGAAGAGCCGGTGTTCAGATCGGTACCGCAGGAGAACTTGTTATTGGTATCGTCCCAAATCACCTTCTGCGTGGAGGCATCGCAATCCGTGAGGCCCGCGCCTTCGAAGGAAGAAACCCAGAGAGAAGCGCCGGAGGCGGAGCCTTCCCAGACGAGGGTGCCGGAAGAGGTAAGGGAGTCTT
>JBBTVH010000145.1:0-3619 GCA_038063355.1 Patescibacteria group bacterium
GCTCTTGCGAGCCAATTATTCATTTAACCATATAACAATAGTAATGAGGTTGCACGCACCTTGTACTCATTTAACCAATAGATTCCTTTATTGCGTTCATACCGAGGTGAAACCACGGCGCAAATTTCTGCGGGTCGAGCCGCATCTCTTTCTTGAGCACGTTCACTGGCATCCATTCCGTATCGGCTACTTCATCGGGATTCGGTACAACCTTTACGGTTTCATCCACCAGTCCCAGAAGTATGGTCACATATTCATGCTCTACGCCCCGTTCGCCGTCCTGCGCGCGGTACACAAAGCTGCAGACGGGCTTCAGGTCGCAGGTGAAGCCGAGTTCTTCCTGGAGCCTGCGCTTTCCGGCTGCTTCCGGTGTCTCTCCTTCCATCGGGTGGCTGCAGCAGCTGTTCGCCCAGATTCCCGGCCAGAGCATCTTTTTGGCGCTCCGTTTCTGGATCAGGATCTCTTTGCCGAAGTCCCGGAATACATACACCGAAAACGCCCGGTGCAATTGTCCCTCGCCCGTATGGGCCGCGACGATCTCCTCCCGGCCGATTTCGCGGTTTTCCTGATCGACGAGGATGACGGTGCGGCGGTTCATGACCGTATTGTAATGGTAGAGACGTGCCGGTG
Organism: Patescibacteria group bacterium; assembly: GCA_038063355.1. GTDB lineage: Bacteria > Patescibacteriota > Gracilibacteria > Peribacterales > Peribacteraceae > 2-12-FULL-55-11. The sequence continues at coordinate 631 of JBBTVH010000145.1, forward strand.
GCACGTCTCAAATACGACGGGAGACGTACCAACGGTACGTCTCTACAGCCCACATTTTCCTTGGATTATCGTTTCATGTCCTTATACTTACGGCCGATGTCTCCCCGTAACACCGTCGGCCAAGATCTCGCCCGCATGCTCAAGGGCGGCGTGATCATGGATGTGGTCACGGCCGAGCAGGCGAAGATCGCGGAAGATGCCGGTGCCTGTGCGGTCATGGCTCTGGAGCGCGTTCCTTCCGATATCCGCGCGCAAGGAGGTGTTGCTCGTATGAGCGATCCTAAACTGATCCGCGAAATCCAGGCGGCGGTCAGTATCCCCGTGATGGCGAAGGTTCGTATCGGCCATACGGTCGAGGCGCGGATTTTGGAAGCGCTCGAGATTGACTTCATCGACGAATCAGAAGTCCTCACACCGGCCGATCCGTTTTCCCACATCGATAAAACTCCCTTCAAGGCACCCTTCGTCTGCGGCGCGAAAAATCTCGGCGAAGCACTACGCCGTATCAACGAAGGCGCCGCGATGATCCGCACGAAAGGGGAGGCAGGAACCGGCAACGTCGTCGAGGCCGTGCGGCACTGGAAGCAGATCCGGCGCGAGATCGAGGAGCTCAAGACGATGCACACGGCGGCGCTCAAGGATTTTTCCGAGCGCGAGCGCGTGCCGAGCGATCTCGTGAACCTTGTCCGCGAACAGCAGCGCCTTCCAGTCGTCACTTTTGTCGCCGGGGGACTTGCGACTCCAGCAGACGCAGCGCTGATGATGAGTCTGGGATGCGAAGGAGTGTTTGTGGGCTCGGGAATTTTCAAATCCGCCGATCCATCTCGTGTCGCCAAGGCTATTGTAGAGGCGACGACACATTGGCAGGATGCCGCGCTGCTCGCGAGAGTATCGGAAGGCCTGGGGGCATTGATGCCTGGATTGGAAATGGGAACGCTGGAGATGAAGATGCAGGAGAGAGGGGTGTAATTGAAAATGGAAAATTGAAAATGGAAAATTATCCCATGATCGTCGGCGTTCTGGCGTTACAAGGGGGTTTTGCGGAGCATCTCGTGGTGCTGCGGTCGATCGGTAGTCAGGTTAAGGAAGTCCGCACGGCGGAAGATCTCGCTGCCTGCTCGCATCTCATTATTCCCGGCGGGGAAAGCACCGTGATGGGGAAGCTTCTCACAAGTTCCGGCATTCGCGAGCCTCTACTCAAGCGGGCAAACGCGGGCGACTTGGCGATCTTTGGTACCTGCGCGGGCGCAATTCTTCTTGCAAAAGAAATTCTCGGAACGAATGCACCGGAGGGACTGGGACTGATGGACATCACCGTGGACCGCAACGCGTACGGCACGCAGTTGCACAGTTTTGAAGCAGAGCTCGCTGTCGAAGGAATCGGTCCAATTCCCGTCGCCTTCATCCGCGCGCCGAAAATCACGCGCGTGGGGAACGATGTCGCTATTTTGGCCTCATACGAGGGAGCACCGGTGCTTTTGCAACAAGGAAGATTCCTTGCGTGTACTTGCCATCCGGAGGTGCGGGGAGAGTCCGCAGTGCATAGGGTTTTCTTGAGCATGTAATCGCTTTCATGCGCCCCCTCCGCATTCTGTTGTTGTACTGAAGAGCGGCGGTGCAGGATTCTCTTTCGTGTATACCATGCTCGTGCGGTAGGCTAGGTGTACATCCGTTTCCATGGCGAAGCGCTTCAGTATGGCGCGCATAATGTCGCTGCCCACTTCCCGTCGCATGCCAATCGGGATCGTAAACCGCAGCGTTACCTCGATGCCGTCGCCGACGACGTCCGTGTAAAGCGCCGGTCCCGTGGGGTCATGCTGGATGAAGAGCATCCGCGTTCGCGTGCTGTACTGTCGGCGGGCGGCTTCGGTGTACTTGCCCGTGACTTCCTCCAGGATTGCCAGAAAGATCTTTTCGGCTTTTTCCCAGTTGCTCTCCAGCGTCAGTGTGAGCTTGAGCTCGGATTTGAGATAATCCGATGTGCGGTTGAAGTTCACGACATCGTGAATGAGCACCGCGGCATTGGGCATGTAGAGCACGCGGCCCGTGCGTTCCTGTACGGCAGCTGCGGGAGAAGTATTCACTTCCAGAAGCGTGGTCCGCAGCAGACTGAGGTCGACCACGTCGCCGCTATAAGGACCTACCGAAACCCGGTCGCCCAGAATAAAGAGCCGCTTCTGAAGGACCATGATCCAGCCGACCACGTCCTTCACCACGTCCTGAAGCGCGACTGCGAGACCGGCGCCAACAATGGCCAGCGATGTGAGGATGTTGGGATTTTTGGAGAAGACGGTGGTGACCAGCCACAGCAGGACGACCACGTACGTGATGGTGGTGAAGAACTTCGTCACGACGTAGCGCTTTTGCGGCTGCAGGATGCGGTGCGCGATGAGGCCGCGGATCAGCCTCTCCGCGATGACGATGGCGATAAACGTGGCAATATAGGTCAGGATCGCGATGAGGTCGCCGAATTGCGCCAGCCACTGGTCGCGGGTCAGTTTTCCTAGGCGCTGCTTTTCCAGCGAGAGGACGGACTCGAGCACGGCGATGCGCTCTTCGGCGATGGCGACTTTCGCGAGAAGTTCTTCGTGGATCTTCGTCAGTCGGAATTCCTCGATCTCCCCCAAGTTTTCCGGCGGCGTATCGATGTAGAATTTCTGTTCTTCGGCCAGAAGCAGATCACGGTCCACCTTGCGTTCCTTCAGGCGTTCCTCGAGACCGGAAACAAGCGTGCGTTGCTGGTCGATTGCACGCGGAAGCTCTGCGCCGTCGGCCGGGGGAGAGGAGTCCTCCGAAGCGCGCGGGGTGCTGCGGACTTCTTTCTCGATTGCCGCACGGATGAGCGATCGTTCTTCTGTGATGCGCCGCTGAATGTACTGGTCTTCGGGCGATTTCAGAAGCGAGCGGTAGAGGCTCGTCAGCCGCGCTTCATCCGCCTGCGTTACGCCGTTCTGGTCCAAGGCAAAGCCCGGTGAGAGTAGTACGACCA
>JBBTVH010000146.1:0-1225 GCA_038063355.1 Patescibacteria group bacterium
TTTTATTGCTACGTCGCGCAGAAGTTCAACGTAAATCGGAGTATTATCCTCTCTCCATTGCGGAGGAAGGTTATCGATCAAATACGGATTGGCACGCACTTGATCCGCCTCTCGGCGTGATTCTGCAAATACGCTCTGGTAGCTCATTAGAGTTTTGAGCAGCATGTCCCATTCGTTGATCTCCTGATTATTCTGCGCACGGTAGCTGGATTCGTCCGCTTCATATTCTTCCTTCAGCGCTGCAATGCGCCGGTTGTAATCCCCGGCAATTTCCGTCTTGCTCCTAGGAAATACGACAGCCGGATCAGACTGGGGAGGCTTGAGCTCCCCCACTTGGGCCAGAACATAGCCGATGGCATCGGCGATCACTTTCTCATCTGTCGCACGAACCGTGAATTTCCCCTCCCCAAAACCGAATTCAATGCCCTGAATCTTACCATCCACTTCGGAAGCAAAGTATTCTTCGAGGAGATCGATTTTATCCAGAACACCACTATATTTGCGGCCTTCCGGAGTATCGCGCATGAGTCTCGACATGCGGCCCCGATTGAGCAATGTTTCTGCGCGCTTGGGATCCAGCTTCCGCCCAAGAACGCCGGCAGAATTCAGAGCACTTGCGGCATCTATACCCATGCGAACGCGGGCATCAGTCTCCTCTGCGATTTTCAGTCTGGCTTCGGCTGCTCTTTCTGCACGCTCCGGATCCGCAAAATGCAGAAGTCGCGCCTCACGTTCGAGGGAAAATTTCTGCCTAAGAGAGTGACGGAGGAATGTCATACGTCGGATCCAAAGGAATCAAGAGACTGCTCAATGGCATTGGCTTCCGCTGACCGCTGCTTGCTCTCTTCAAGTCCTGCGACCTTGCGACGCTTTGTCTTCTCTTTCTGTGCGGCCTCCACAAGCGATGCAGCGACAAGACCGATAACCCTGTCGTACTCGGCAAACGCCTGCTTGTAGCGATGCATGCGTGCGGCATGGCTGATGGGGGTCTCTCCTTTGTAGCGCTCATCCAACTCCTTCTCTTCCAGAAGAAGATCCGGCTCGATGCCGCGCATGACGAAGTCATAGAGCCACCTGCCCTGCACGGGAGCTTCCCCTTGGGTTTTGTGTTTTTTTGAAGGCATCACACTATTGTACAGCAAAATGGGTGTAGTCACAATACTGCTTTCTCAGACCTTTGGGGTGTTTTGCGACATTCGATACGATGTTTTTGGCAAGCCGATAA
>JBBTVH010000147.1:0-1625 GCA_038063355.1 Patescibacteria group bacterium
CCTGCAAGAAGGAAGTATGCGGCAACGGTACGAAAGATCCCGGAGAGGCGTGCGATAGCGGCTCCAAGAACGGCACGTGCGAAAGTGGATGCGACAAAAACATGAACTGCTATCAGAATTGCAACCCCTGCCGCACCGACTGTTCCCTCAAGGTGTGCGGTGATGGCATCAAGGATAAGTTGTATTCCGACTCCAGCCCGTTCTATCCGCCGTCCACATACGAGGAATGTGATGACGGGAATAAAAGCGACAATGATGGGTGCTCCGCCGGCTGCATTCTGGAGTACTGCGGCGATGCGAAGTGGCAGACTTCCGAAGAATGCGATGATTCCTCCGGCAAATCCGGTCAGTGCAAGGCTGATCCCTGGAAAACCTCCTGTGGCAGCGACTGCAAGTGTTACAAGCCGTATTCTCCCTACTGCGGCAACGGCAAACTCGAGACTCTGGGGGGGGAACATTGCGATGCAGGATCACTCAATGGCGTTCTCGGCAGTGGTTGCAGTAACTCCTGTCAGCCAACATTTTGCGGCGACGGCATCTCCGATCCGTTTCTAGGCGAATCCTGCGATGACGGGAACTACGCCAGCTATGATGGCTGTTCGCCCACATGCAAACTGGAGTCCTGCGGCGACGGAACACTGCAGCCCGGGGAGCAGTGTGATGATCACAATACCTGGAACAATGACGGGTGCTCCAGCGCCTGCCTCGTGGAGAAATGTGGGGATGGCACCAAACAACCGTGGGAAAAATGCGACGACGGCAACCCCTATAACAATGATGGTTGTTCCCAGATCTGCAAAATCGAGGTGTGCGGCGATGCCTACCTGCAATCCAACAACAACGAGCAGTGCGATGACGGCAATACGGTAGCGAATGACGGCTGCTCCGTGGCATGCAAGCTGGAGTCCTGCGGCGACGGCGTGAAACAGCCTTCCGAGGGATGCGACGACGGCAACAAAAACAATAATGACGGCTGCTCGTCTACCTGCAAGGTGGAGAAGTGCGGTGACGGCATCCAGCAAACTTCGGAACAGTGCGACTGGGGAGGCGCGACTTGTTCTCCGCCACCCGCCACCAATGCCGTCTGCTACTTCTGCAGGGCGGACTGCACGGAACGCAGGTGCGGCGACGGCATCGTAGATTACAACAGCAATCCGCTCGGCGTAGCGTACGCTGAAACATGCGATGACGGTAACAAAGCAAGCAATGACGGCTGCTCCGCCAGTTGTAAACTGGAAGGCTGCGGAGACGGCATCGTACAGCCCGGTGAAACATGTGATCCCGGAGCCGCTTGCCCCGGCTTTTCGTGGGTGGCCTGCACGGATCTCTACGCACAATGCAAGCTCTCTCCCAATCCATTGTTCTGCGGTCCCCGCACAAACCATCCCACCTGCACCTCATCCTGCACGGCGCACAATGCATCGGGATCGTCCTCAGTAAGCTCCGGTATCTCGAGTTCCTCCAAGTCCGTACTCTCTTCCTCTGCAACCTCTTCTAACCCCCCTTCCTCGTCAGTCTCGTCTTCCCCCGCTTCCTCTGTGCCGTCCTCCACTGCCAGCTCCAAATCTTCGGTATCGAGTGGCGGTTCCTCTTCCTCATCCCACACTTCCTCCGCAAGCTCGAAA
>JBBTVH010000148.1:0-1117 GCA_038063355.1 Patescibacteria group bacterium
TTTGCCAATTACACATTGTCCTCCTCCGGGAATCTCATCATCGAATCTCTTATCAAGAGAGGATCGGGAGCCGTTTCCGTCCTTTCCGCCGAGTACCAGACGGGCGCGTACCTCTTCGGCTCGGGTGCGTCCGTCCTTGCACTCGAGAGCTACACACAGAATAAAAATGGAGGTGTGCCTCTCGCGCCCAATATTCTCTTCGGATACAAGGGTGTCTTCGATACGAATCTGTATCGCAGTTCCGGCAGCACGCTGCGGACCGATGCGCAATTCCTCATCACCACGAGCGGTTCGAACATCAACAAGCCCTCCTTCCTCATCGACACCGAAACCGGCAACGGTTCCAAGAACGTCGTGCTGATCAAATCCAACGTCACCACGAACAATAACACCGTCTTCCGCATCAACGCTTCGGGCGCGGTCTTCGCCGATCAGCCCTATAGCAGCGCCGGCGCCGACTACGCCGAGTGGTTCCGCGACAGCGGGCAATTCGGTACCCACAAAGCGCAGCCGCTGAAGGCCGGTGAAATCGTCTGTATCGATGTGCGCGCGCTTAACTCCGTCAAGCGTTGCGACCGCGGCGGAGACAGCAACCTCATGGGCATCGTCTCCACGAATCACGCATTCATCGGAAACCACATCGGCGGCGCGGACGGCATACTTCCGCCGGGGTACAGTCTCATCGGACTCATAGGGCAACTGCCGGCCAAAGTACTTGTGGAAACCGCCGGTTCCGGCGAAGTTCTTTCCATCCGTCCGGGCGACGCGCTCACGGCCGCTTCCATCCCGGGCTACGCCCGCAGGGCACGTGCCGGCGAACCCACGGTGGGTGTTGCCCTCGAAGGACTCGCAAGCGGCGAAGGAATCATCAACGTCCTCGTTGCCCGCAGCAATTCTTCGCTCACGGTCGACGCGGTCGAAGACAAGATCATGGAGACCGTCGCCGCGATGGAGATCGAAGACGAGGTACAGATCATGGTGGATGAAGCGATGGGCAATCTGGACCTGGAGACGGCCGTGGCCTCGGAACTGCGCACGCAAATCGCAGAGTTCGATCTCCGAACCAACGTCGAGAGCATCGTCGAAAGAATGCTCAGGAGGAAGGAATCCGAAGCGT
>JBBTVH010000149.1:0-6855 GCA_038063355.1 Patescibacteria group bacterium
GTCGGCGGCGGCCCTGTTCCCCTACACGCGTAGAGCGATAGAAGATGGGCCCTCTCGTCTCAATGAGAATAATGGCGGCAATAAGCGCAAAAAGAGGGAAGAGGAGAATGAGCAATACGGCACTCCCCAGAAGATCAAAGAGCCGCTTGAGAACACGCCCCCAGCCGTCGAGCGGCGTCGGCTCAAATTGGATCAGTGGGAGAAGACCGAGCCGCTCTACCCGAAGTTGATGCGGAACGTCTGTAAGTACCGGCGGCAAAAACGCGTACCCGATGTGGTGGTTGCGGCAGTAGTCGATGAGCGAGAGCGTCGTGCGACTCCCGGGATCCGGATCTGTTTGTATCACGAGATCGAGGTGGCGCTTATGTTCTAGGCGCTCGAGAGCGCCCATGTCGGGAAGATGGCCCAAGTAAAGATATCGGCGGTCGGTTGTGAGCACGATCTTTGCGATCTCGGGGAGGGGATGGGCTCCGAGCGACACGATAAGCCGCACGCCGAACCCGGCCTTGAGCATTGCGCGCTGGAGGAAGAGTACTGAAGCGCGCGCGCATCCCACAAAGGCCACAATGAAGAATGTGGAATGCAGCAGAAGGATGCGGGAGTAAAAGAGCTCACGCTTGAAGAGGAAGAACCACGCCATGATTGCCACGACCCATAGAAGCGCTGCGATGAGAATACGACCGGCCTCCCGCCATCCGCTGCGATCCGTACGTAGGGCATATAAGGAGAGAGTCGCTGCGATCCCAAGGAACACCAAAACACCCGGAAGCGCGAAGTCTGCGATGAAGATCCCCAGCGGCGGCAGGCTTTGGGGCGGCTCCAGAAGCTGCACCCGCGGGATAAGATCGATACTTCCCTGGCGTAAGCGGTAACTGAGCAAAAGCGCAGCCAGCACCGCGAGCGCATCGAGGGGGATACGCAGGAGCCCGAGGATGGCTTCAGATTTCTTCATGCGATCAGTGGCATACTCTAATCTATTTTGAATTATTTTGCTGCGGAGTTGAGTTGTCTTTCATAAATTGCAGATTGCAAATTGCAGATGCTTTGCAATTTGCAATCTGCAATTCCACTATACTTCACACCTATGCGCCCTCCACGCATTTCTCTCCGCCGCCTGGCCCTTCCCGTCCTCCTTCTCGCGACTCTCGCCGTCTTCGGCCAGGTCGTGTCCTTTGATTTCGTAGATTGGGACGATACGACGCTGATCCTAGGCAATGAGCTCGTTAAAACATTTTCCCCAGCGATCTTCTGGATCTTCGAACCGGAGCTCTATGCGCCCTTGAGCCTTTTTACGTTTCAGATCGAACACGCACTTGCAGGATTCGACCCAACAATCTTCCACCTGACGAATCTTGTACTGCATTTGATAAATGTCTTCTTGGTTTGGAAGTTGCTCCATGCGCTCGCCAAATCGCAAATCCTGCCTACCGGTCAGGCAGGCACAAATCGCAAATCGCAAATCGTCCTCTTCGTCGCAGTCGCTCTCTTCGCCCTCCATCCCCTCCAATCCGAAGCCGTCGCCTGGGCTTCTGCCCGCAAAGAACTCCTGTGGACGACATTCGCGCTCCTCGCGATTCTCTCATACCTGCAGCAGTCCGACACACGATCTCACGATCTCACCACTCACCACTCACTATTCACGAAATTACGATCCTTTCTCCATCGCCATCGCATCTGGCTCTTCACGCTCTTCGCTCTCCTGAGCAAAGCCACCGCGGTGATGATCCCCGTGATCCTTCTTTTGATCGATAACAGTCATGGAAAACTCTCGAAGCAATCAGTGAAGCAGAAGTGGGCACTCCTGACGCTTGCAACGACCTTCGGCCTTCTCGGACTTCTCGGAAAAACCGGAGGCGACCTGAGTCTGTCTTTGTGGGAACGGATTGTTTTGATGCCAGCGCAGTTGATGTTTGCGCTGCGTCTGATTGTCTGGCCCTTCCGTTATGCCGTCCTTCATCCTGCCCCATTGCCGATCGAACTTTTTACTTCTATGTATGGCGGATCGTTCGTCGTTGTGATCGTCTTCGCCCTGCTTCTTTGGATGATGCGCCGTCGCTTCCCGCTTCTCATCCTCGGCTCAGCAATTGCATTTCTCACACTCTTCCCCGGCCTTCTCTCTCCGATTCACGCCAACACCGTCACGCTCGTCACCGAGCATTATCTGTACTTCCCGATGATCGGTCTCTCGATCGCCCTCATCGGACTGGCGTCCCGATCGCAAATCCTGCCTACCGGGCAGGTAGGCATGAATCGCAAATCGCAAATCGTCCTATTCGTCATATTTGCACTCCTCGTACCACTCTCCCTCCGAACCTTCCGCCAGGTTGCTGTCTGGCACGACACCGTCTCGCTCTTCGAATCCGTCCAGAAATCCTACCCCCGCTCTGCTCCAGTTCTTACCAATCTCGGCGCGGCCTATGCACGGTCCGAGATGTATCCAGAAGCCGAAAGTGTCCTGCGGCAGGCTATAGGGCTCGATCCGAATCTTGCGCAGGCGCACTACAACCTAGGAGGACTTCGGTACGTCCGTGGTGATTACATGGGCGCCATCGCTTCGGAAAAACGCGTCATCGAACTGCAACCAAATCACGCCGATGCGTGGCGCATACTAACGTGGAGTTACTATCGCAGCGGCGACCTGACGAATGCGAGTGACGCGTACGACACCACGATCCATTTGCGCCCCGCATTCCGCGACCAATTGCCGACCTTATGATGTGGGATCCGTACAGACGTCCGGCCGGACGTCTCTACCGCAATTATTGCCAAATCAAAAAATCTGTGATGAAGATCTGCTGCCTTTTTTGAAAGGGTCTTTGTGCTTTTTCAGGAAAACTCGCGGGTTTATCGGATAAATCTCGGAGGATAAGACTGGCTGCCCGGCTTCGTCTGCGGACTACGCCGCGGCATCCGGCTTGATATTTTGAGAGTGAAGGCGAAATCGCGGCGTAGTCCGCCGGGGCGGACGAAGCCGGATGGAGCCGCTTCGGGGATTTGAACCCCGGACCCCCTCATTACAAGTGAGGTGCTCTACCACTGAGCTAAAGCGGCTTACCGCTACGCTACCAGCAACCCGTAACCCGTCACCAGTTATTTCTTCGCCAACCCTTCCAACGCCCTCAGTGCTTCCACGGGCACCATCCAGACCGTCGTATTGGACTGATCGGAACTGATATCGTTGATGCTCTGCAAGGTGCGCAGATGCAAAGCACCCGGCACACGAGCAAGCATCTCTGCGGCTTCCGCCACGTTCTTCGCGGCGCCAAGTTCACCTTCGGAACTGATGATCACCGCTTGCTTTTCGCGTTCTGCTTCCGCAACTTTTGCAATGGTGCGCTTTAGGCTTTCCGGAAGAACGATGTCTTTGAGCTCTACCGACTGCACATCAACGCCCCAAGCATCCGAGACGCGGTCCACAACAAGCTTGATGTTCTCGCTGACTTGTTTCTTGTTGGAGAGAAGCTCATCCAGCTTCACCTCGCCCACGGCGTTGCGCATCGTGGTCTGGGCCAGTTGGCTCACCGCAAAGAAATAGTTCTCCACCTCAATGACTGCTTTGGAGGCATCCGAAATTTTGTAGTAGATGACGGCGTTGATCTTGATGGGAATGTTGTCCTTCGTGATGGCTTCCTGATCCGGTACGTCGACAGCCTTCACGCGAATATCCACTTTTTCGAGACGCTGGAAGATGGGGATAATGAGGTGCCACCCCGGGTCCCACATGCGGGAATACTTTCCCATAGTAAAGACGATTCCGCGTTCATACTGGTTCACCTGCCGGATGAACGAGAGGATGACGATAAGGGCGACAAAACCGATGAAGAGGAAAAAGAAGGCGTTCATAGAAGTGGAGGGAGAGGGGAATTTAAGAATAGCAGAATGAATGCCTTTTGTTGTTGTTTTACAGATTTTATGAGAAAATTGAGGTCTGCTCTTTGGGTGATCGCCCAGCACCTTTTTGGCCGCTCGCGGCATGCCGCCATTGAACTTCAGTGGTGAGTATCTACCTCCGACCAAAAAGGTGCTGGGAGGAACGTCCGGGCTTCACAGGAACGCCATGCGGGTAACGCCCGCCGCGGTGGCGCATAGTTCCGCACTTGTTGCGGGATAAGGCCGCCGTAGGACCAGTGTCACAGTGACGAATCCCGCCCTTAAAAGTGGGAGTGCAACGCCCCGGGAACCGGGGATCCTGGATATGTCAGAACCGAGCCCTAAAGGCTACGGCGCTGTCCAACCGGATTGGTAAACTCTTGGTGAAGCAAGGAGGATTTGGGTGCGCGGAATCTGCTTTGGTTCCAAAGTACCGCTCACCCCTCCGCTCGAGCCCGTGAGCAATTGCGGGCCTAGATAGATGATCGCCTCCTCGGAGAAATCCGAGCAGACAAGACCCGGCGTACAGAAGAGCAGCAAGAAGGCCCACAAGGGCCTTTTTTGATATCCCTACTTCCCCTTCACCGGCAACCGCACTGTCACCACCGTGCCCTTATTTTCCACGCTCTTAAGCTCAATCCCCCCACCCAATGTCTCCATCACCATCTTGCTGATATAGAGACCGAGGCCCGAACCCGTGGCATCCACTTTGTACACGTTTTTCGCGCGGAAAAGTTTTTGGAAGAGATGCTGCTGCTCACGCTTCGGGATACCAATGCCCGTATCCGAAACCGCGATCTTTGCGCCCTTGGAAGATTTCTTGAGGGAAATTTCGATGCTCCCGCCGCTCTTGGAATACTTTACGGCGTTACTCACGACGTTCTGCATCACGATGGAAAGAAGTGTGGCATCGGTATGCACTTTCATTGGCTTGCCGGATGCATGAAACAACACCGAGATGCCTTTTGCTTTCGTTTGCTCGCGGGCATCCTCGGCGATGGAGGTGAGGAATGGCTGGAGATCCACAGGTTTTTTGGTCGGCCGAATACCTTCTCCTTCGAGCCTAGATACTTGCAGGAGGTCGTCGATGAGGCCACTCATGCGCTCTGCAGAAGTATGCATCTCTTTAATGTAGGAACGCTGCTCGCCCGTCATTTTGACGCCTTTGACATCCGTGAGAAGCTCGATATACCAAAGGATGGATGAGAGGGGGGTACGCAATTGGTGCGACGCGAGTGAGATGAATTCGGATTTCATGTAATCGAGCTGACGCTCCTCCGTGACATCCTGGAACACGGCAATGCCGCCATGGCAACGAGTCTTCTCTATGAGAGGGGAGACGACGAGCAATATCGGCAAAAGCGTTCCGTCCTCGCGGACGATGCAAGGATGCGACTCCGGACGCTGATGGAAACGCTGCCGACGCTTCAAACATCGTACTGCGGGGTGATGCTCTCTCGTAAGCATGCGCTGACGAGCCCGCAGCGGCAGCATTGCGACGACGTTTTTTCCTTTCAGACTTCCGGATTTGGAAAGGAGCAGCCTCTCAGCTGCAGGATTCGCTTCAGTGATATTTTCTGCGGCGTCGAAGAGCAGGACGCCGTGTTCGATGGTGTCGAGGATAGCACGATCTTGGGCGGATTGCTTCCGGAGTTCCGCCGTGCGGACGCTGATCTCTTCCTCCATAGAGCCGAATGTGTCCCGGAGGCGCATGGTGAGGTCGGCGACGACGGTGTCGAGGAGCTCCACTTCATCGCCGCTTTTCACAGTACGGCTGAAATCCCAGTGCCCGGGTGCGAGTTCCATAACCTTGGTGCTGAGATCGGAAAGCCCCTGCGTAAAGCGCTTGGCGATGACAATGGAAAGCACCGTTGCAGCGCCGAGGAGGAAAAGGTTTACGACCGCAAGCGTCTGTTCGTCGATCGTGCCGCCCGAAACACGCGAAGCGGCGAAGGCGGTGAAAATACTGGAAGCGATGGCAAGATAAAGGGACAGAAACACCACTCTCTTAAGAAGGGATGTTTTGAGAACCGCAGGCCGAACAATCATTTTTGTTTTAGCCATTAACTAATTAATTATAGCATAAAACGCTATTTTTGACTACATCGAAATATATTGTTAAATGGCTAAATGGTCAAATGGTTCGCAAGCGACCACCTAACCATTTAGCCATTTAGCCATTTAACCAAAAAAGCCCCGGACTCATTCCGAGGCTTTTTATAGGTTCGAAGGGTTATCTCGTTACCGTAATCGTTTCACCCTGTTCCGCAGCGGGAGCTGCGACCGTCACGCGGCTGTTGGCGCTCTTGGTGATGTCATACATCGTGTCGTTGCCGGTGGCTCCGCTCGGATCGACCGGAATGGAGACGAGGTAGGTGCCCGTGAGCGAGGAGAGGCTGCAGCCGTTCGTCACGCCCGTACAGGCGGAGATGGTGCAGACGTTGTATGCCGTTCCGACCGTGGCCGTGGGCAGACAACCCGGGAGGTTCCCGTCGTTGTCGATCGCATACTGGTAGACCGCGTTGAGGATGGTGTTCACGTCGCTGCGGCGTTGCGCGTTTCTGGCGTCGGCCAATTGCTTGGTCGGGTTAATGGCGACGATCACGATCGACGCGAGGATCGCGATAATACCGATAACGAGCAGAAGTTCGATAAGGGTGAACCCCGATCGCTTTTTAAGAAGACGAATATCCATGATTGGGAAAAGGGAAGGGAAGTAAGGAGCGGGAGACTATGTACAAAATCTCCCGACGACTGGAATAGCAGTGTAGCAAGGCGTAAGGCCAATCTGGCAATTTGTATTGATGGCTGAGATTATTATGATGAAATAATAAATTATCAGGGACACACCATGGTGGATTCTGCGGTCGCACATTGCATGCTTTCACACACTCTCCACTGGTAACGTCCGCCACCTGTCATGCATCCGGGGGGGGCGCATGCGCAGGCACTGCCCACAAGAACGGTATCGGGGAAAATATTGGC
>JBBTVH010000150.1:0-2697 GCA_038063355.1 Patescibacteria group bacterium
CCATCTTCTCTTTCTTCGCGTACTTTTTCAGGAAGGCGGCTTTATCGGAGAGCCCCTGTGCGCAGGGGAGTTTCAGTTTTTTACATCGTGCCGCAACGACGGGGTGCTCTTCGGTGGAAAGGACGATCATTGGGATGCCGGCTCTGCGCATCGCTGCGATGCCGAGGCCGTCGCCGCGGTTGCAGCGTACGGATTCATTGCCGTTTGCTTTTGTCTCCACCGTGTTATCGGTCATGACGCCGTCGAAATCGAAGACCACGAGATCCACGTGCTTCGGCCAGTCCTGAATCTCGCGGCGCACGACCCAGCGCAGAAGATCCACCTGCGCGGGCGTATCCACCTGAAACGAATGCATCTCGTCCATTTCATATACGGAGATTTTTCCTCCCATCCGGTTGCCGCTGCGGAGGACTTCGGTCTTCGTCACGTAGATCGAACCGTTTTCGCGGTATTGAATGTCCATGTCCTGTTCGCGTTTGCGGGTGTGATAGTCGTAATTGAGCGAAAGCGGTCCCGCGGGGGTCATATTCCAGATGAGGGCATGGTTGCGCGTTGCGGAGAAGAGGGAGTCCGCGCCTTCGTTGATCAGTTGCTGCACGGCGTTATCAATATCATCGTGTTTGCGCACAGGAGACGTGCACTGCAGGAACACCACGAGATCCGGATCAGATTTTCCTTTCTTCCGGCGTTCATCGAGCACGTGAATGAGGGCGGATTCGCTTGTGGCTTTTGCATTGGAAATTTCCGGCGGACGTTTGATCACTGTAGCGCCGTATTCTTTCGCCACTTTTTCGATCACCGCATTGTCCGTGGAAACAATCACTTCCTGCACACTCTTCGATCCCCGTGCATGGAGGATGCTATGGGCCACGAGCGGAATACCCGCAAGCGGCAGCAGATTTTTCCCGGGCACGCGCTGCGAGCCTCCGCGGGCGGGAATGATGGCGATGACGGAGGGGGGTTTTGCAGACATACGTCAGGACAGACGTGCATTGTAATATACATACACATCCATTTGGCGTTCTTTCAGCTCAAACCCAAGCTCCACGAGCCTGGAGAGCGAGGCGACAATATCCGATGGCTTCGAGATCATATCGTGCATCTCGACGATGAGCACCGCGATAAGTTTTTGGAGGACATCCGCTTCCTTGTCGATGAGGTCAATCTCCGCTCCCTCGATATCTAGGACAAGAGAAGCCTTCTTCCAGCCCTTTTTCTCCAGTATATCTTTGATATTGATAGAAGGAACTGTGACCGGCGTTTCGGTTTTTCGCTGCGCGCTGCCTCCGACGAATTTTTCATGAAGGTAGAACGTAATATCCTTTCCGGATTGATCCACCGCTGCATTGATGATCTCGAATTTGCACCCGTTCTGGTCTCGGTTCTTCGTGAGAATGCCGATCAAACGAGGATTTGCCTCGATGACGACATGGTCTTCCGGATGTTTGAGGAGGCTATTCATGACGCAGGAGACGACGCCGATGGATCCTCCGCCTTCGATGACCGGGAGATCTCTGGGAAGATGTTTGCGTACGAGTCTGCGTTCTTTGTTTTCGTACGTTCCCCAGAAAAATCTGCTCTTGAGTTTCCGGGCGATGCTCGGATCGTTGAGAGAAAATCGCAGTCCATCAAGCTTCCAGGAATTTCCGAGAAGTTCAATGCAGTATCCGACGAAGTGCTGCCGCCACCAGGATTTCGTGCGGCGCAGGCGGTAGGGGATTTCTTTCACGATGCGCCGAAGCAACTTCAGAGGTCCTTCACGCAGGAAGTACGCCCACGTATGCGCAGCCGCTTTTCGTATGCGTGCAAGCATCGCCGGAACTGTAGAGAAATCGGCATTGTAATGCGAGTGGTGGTTCGACAAAACGGCGTCATTCTCATACGGCTTCGCGATCAAAGCGACAGGTATTCCTTCTCTATCTCTTCCGATAGCGGCGTAGCAGTATCGCTACGCCGCTATAAAGTGCTGCTATCATAAACCGTACCTAGCGTCTTTATTGCGTAGCCGTATCATACGATTGCCCGTACGTTCATGCTTCAAAAAATGTCATCCGAGGTCAGGCAATGGGGGCCATGGGCATTGGTGCTCCTCGGTTCCTTCTTTCTTGCAACTGCGCCGTTCGTGCTCTTTCGCTTGCAACTTGGAATGTGGCTGCCCGATATTCTTCCGCAGGTTTCCTCCGATGCGCTCTACTACGTCAAGCAGATGCGCGAAGTGGTCGACGGCCATCCGAGCATCGGCAATCCCTTTATCCGCGAGTATGCGGACGCGCACTTTCCGGGGCTGGTGTTTCCGATGTGGCTGGGGGCGGTGCCGGGAATTCTCGGCCTTGGCGTGAACGGCATGTTTGCCTTCAACACGATTTTCTATGGCGTGCTTGGCGGCGTTCTTCTCTATGTACTCTGTCTTAAGTTTACGAAGGGGAGCCAAATCATTTCTATCGGGACGACGCTCATCGGTGTTCTTTCACTCCATAATTTCCTTATCCGGCCGATTCTCCAGATCGTGTACCCGACACTTGCGATATTTCTACTCTGTCTGCTCGGAGTCCTTGAGAAACCGCACGGCAAATGGCGGTATGCGGGGCTGGGACTCGTCGCCGTCTTCGCGTTCTATCTCTATCCGCATCTGTGGATGCCGATATTCGCCGCGATCGGCTTCCTGTTTCTCCGGGCACTCTGGATGCGCGATGCAAA
>JBBTVH010000151.1:0-4979 GCA_038063355.1 Patescibacteria group bacterium
CCGCCATCCTCACAGGTGAATCTTACGCAGCGTCCGCCGAGATGTCCGAAGCGCTGGGGCCGTTTCCCGGCTTTGCCCCTAATCGTGAAAACATGCTCCGCGTGATCCGCAACCACCGGCGCAGCGCCTACGACGCCCCGGTCCGCGAATATGAAAACCTCCACGTGCCCCCGGTGGGCATCGACCAGAAGATCTGCCCCAGTGACATGCTCCTTGCCTCGAAAGAATGCTGGGACCGCGCGCTCGCCATGGGTGAGAAGCATGGATACCGCAACGCCCAGACCACGGTTATCGCACCCACGGGGACGATCGGCCTTCTCATGGACTGCGACACCACGGGCGTGGAACCCGATTTCGCGCTCGTGAAGTTCAAGAAGCTCGCCGGAGGCGGGTACATGAAGATCGCGAACCAGTCGGTGAAGCCGGCGCTCAGTGCGCTTGGCTACAGCGACCGCGAGGTGAAAGAGATCATGCAGTTTGTGATGGGCAGCCTCACGCTCGCGGGCGCTCCGCACATCAACCGCCAGACACTGCGCGAGAAGGGGTGTGAAGACACGGATATCGCCAAGATCGAAAAGAACCTGCCGCAGGTCTTTGAGATCGGCTTTGCGTTTAACCGCTGGGTGCTCGGGGAGGAAACCATGAAGCGTCTCGGGTTTACCGAAGCCCAGATGGCAGACTTCAATTTTGCCGTCTTGCCGGCGCTCGGGTTTACCCAGGAACAGATCGACGAAGCCAACCAGTATATTTGCGGCCGGATGACCGTAGAGGGCGCGCCCCACCTGAAGGCGGAGCATCTGCCGGTTTTCGATTGCGCTAACAAATGCGGCAAGATCGGTCAGCGCTACATTGCCGCGGAAGGCCACATCCGCATGATGGCGGCATCACAGCCGTTCATTTCGGGAGCCATCAGCAAAACGATCAACCTGCCCAGCGACGCGACCATTGAAGACATCAAGAACGCTTATTTCCTCAGCTGGAAGCTGGGGATCAAGGCCAACGCGCTTTACCGCGACGGTTGCAAGATGAGCCAGGCGCTGAGCAATAAATCGGATAAAAAGGATTCAAAAGATTCAAAGGATTCAAAGGAGGTGATCATTGAGAAAATTGTGGAGAAGATTATCGTTAAAGAAGTGCCGCGCAGGCGCAAACTCCCGGACGAGCGCCTCAGCCTGACCCATAAGTTCTCTGTCGCAGGTCATGAAGGGTACATCCATGTGGGCATGTATGAAGATGGCACTCCCGGTGAGATGTTCGTGAAGATGAGCAAGGAAGGCTCTACGCTCTCAGGTGTCATGGACACACTCGCATTGAGTCTCTCCATGAACCTGCAGTACGGCGTTCCGCTTGAGGTGCTCTGCGAGAAGCTTGTGGGCGCGAAGTTCGATCCGGCGGGCATGACCATGAACAAGGAAATTCCGATGGTGAAAAGCTTGATGGACTACATGGGCCGCTGGATGGCGCTGAAGTTCCTGTCCAAAGACAAAGCCAAACGCTTCCACAATGCCGATCTCGTGGACCTCGCCTATGAATCCGGAACGAAAAGCAAAGAGGCGTTTGCGATGCGGTTGCCGATCGTCGATGAAGGAGCATCGTCCGTCCGCTTGCCGTTTGGCAGTGAGAAATTAGCAGGGAGCAGGGAGCAATTAGCAATTGCCGTAGATGAAAAGACATCAATGGAAACAGAGAAGGCAGTTGCCAATGTATCGAGTGCGCCGAACAAAATTGAAATCGCCAAGCAGCAGGGATTCACGGGGTCGATGTGCAGCGGCTGCGGGAGCTTCAAAATGAAGAGGAATGGGTCATGCGAGGTCTGTTTGGATTGTGGGGCAACGAGCGGTTGCAGCTAAGTAAAGGGCACAAGGGCCAAGGGCCAATGACACAAACTTCTTGGGATTTGTGCCATTGGCCCTTGTGCCCTTAGCATGAGTGCATGTCTGACTCTTTCCTCGATCATCTTCCTTCGCGCGAACGCGAAAATATCCGCAAGCGTTTGCGCAGTCCGGAGGAATATGAGCGAATACGCGAGAAGGTGAAAGGACCCGAAGATCTGGAACGTGAGCTCAAACGATCGGAACAGATGGCGGAGGTGAAGTTCCGTCTGGAGACAGAACCAGAGACGATGGAAAAACTGCAGAATCGCATTGCAGACGATCTTGAAGAAAGGGGAGTTGAAGGCGTTCTGGAGGATGATCAGCTGACAGCGGAATCCCGCACGGCATTGGAGCATGGCAAATTCATGGTCTCCGTAGAGGCACATCCACAAACACAGGAAGATTCTTTAGTGTTAATTCCTGAAGGAAATATTCAGGACAAGCTGCCGGTAAAACCGGCCATGAGTGAGCGATACATCCAGTCCCTGCTTAAAGCGATATAAACAGAAGCCCGAACATACTAATAAGAAGCAGCACGCGCATAGACGCGCATCCTAGTCCTGCTTAAAAAGTATTATCAAGACCCAATAGCCAAAGAGCCCTTGCATGAGAGTCTAAACTTGAACACAATTTTATTTCATGCGGCTACGCGATTGCATCAGAAAATGCCAAATTTGCTCTGGCTGCTGCAGATATCGGCGTAGCCAAACCGCTACGCCGACATAGTGCGGAATATCATAAGCGCACGAAGCAAACTTAGGTTTGGCGAAGCCGTATCAGCTCTTGGGATTTTGCCGGGCAAACCTTTCGGATTCTCTCTGCATGAAGCCAACAATATCATCATCGGGAGCGCCTCGGTTACGCATCTCTTTTTGGCACACCGCGCATTGGTGGATGATCATCCACCCCTTCTTGGCATGCTGGTCGATCCGGACGGGCTTCATGAGGCCAAGGCAGCTGGATAACCGGTCTCCCGGGCCAGCTTCATCAACGTGCTTGGAATAGAGGCACTTCGGGCAGTGATTGCGGTAGCTGCCGTTCACAAGCATCTCCACTGCGGCTTTGCAGTGCTCACAGGTGAAGGATTCTTGGCGAGGAATAAACGTCATTAGTTCGCAAAACGAAAATGCATCACATCCCCATCGGCAACAATGTACTCCTTTCCTTCTGCACGCATTTTACCGGCGGTTTTGGCTCCCGATTCCCCTCCATATTGAACAAAATCTTTATACGCTATGGTCTCTGCCCGGATGAATCCCTTCTCAAAATCACTGTGGATCACTCCGGCCGCCTGTGGTGCGGTCATCCCTTTCGTAATTGTCCACGCGCGCACTTCCTGCGGCCCCGCAGTGAAGTAGGTGATATAACCGAGTGCCGAAAATGCTGCGGCAATTAATAGATCGAGTCCTGATGAAGTCACGCCTAGGGATTCCAGATATTCCTTGGATTCCACTGGCGCAAGATCGGTAAGGTCTTCTTCGATCTTCGCCGAGATCACGACGAGCGGGGCATCTGCCGGGAGACCGAGTTTGGCTTTCCATGTTTCCGGCGAAGCATCTTTCAGCTGCGCCTCTGAAACATTCACGCCGTAGACCATCGGTTTTCCTGTGAGGAGCTGAAAGTCTTTCATCTGCAGGCGCTCCTCATCACTAAGAGGCAATGCGGAAGCCATCGTGCCTCGTTCCAATCCTCCTTTGATCTTCTCGAGAAGAATTAATGCCAGCTTGGCATCTTTATTGCCTGTCCGTGCCGGGCCCTGTTCTTTGTCAATGCGCTTGAGCACCGTCTGAAGGTCCGCGAGTGCGAGTTCTGTTTCGATAATCTCGCGGTCGCGCTTGGGATCCACGGATCCTTCCACGTGGATGACGTCGCCGCCTTCGAAGCCGCGCACGAGATGGCAGATGGCGTTCGTCTCCCGGATGTGGCTAAGGAAGGCGTTGCCGAGCCCTTCGCCTTTGCTCGCGCCTTTCACAAGGCCCGCGATATCCACGAACTCCACGGCTGCGGGAAGGACTTTCTCGGGCTGCACCATCTCCTTCAGGGTATTCAGCCGCTCATCGGGAACCTCGACGATGCCGATATTGGGATCGATGGTGCAGAACGGATAGTTGGCTGCCTGCGCTGCACGGGTGCGTGTGAGTGCATTAAACAGAGTCGATTTGCCGACGTTGGGAAGACCTACGATGCCAATCTTTAAAGCCATGATGAGGGGAAGGTGTAGAGGGCCGACTTGCCCCTCCGTAGTCCCGCAAGACGAAGGGGGGCGATTCCGATTTTGAGTGCCATGCCGGAGTACTCTAGGGGGTTATGTTAAATGGTTAAATGGCTAAATGGTTCGCAAGCGATTTTCTATCTGTTGTTGAGGTATTCTCAATTATTGCTTTGCTAGCCATTTAACCATTCAGCAATTCTCACAAGAATACTAATTCTAAAGGTATATTCTCCATATTTGACAAAAAATCAAAAAGTACTTAGAATTTCTTCCCATGCGATACCGTCCGCTCCTCGGCTTGTCGCTGATTCTGGCGTTTCTTGCGCCCGGGATCCCGGCGTTTGCTGCGACCTTTGCCGATACCGCCGGGACGCCGTATCAGTCGGCATTTGATTATCTTGCCCGCGCCCAGATCATTTCCGGATACCCCGACGGTACTGCAAAACCCTATACCACGTTGAATCGCGCCGAAGCATTGAAGGTCGTCATGGGCATGAAGGAGGAAGACCGAGCTCTTACGGATCGCGTGCGTGCCGCCCTCCCCCCACTCCCGCTTTTCTCGGACGTCGATCAAAAGAGCTGGTACGCGGCGTACGTCGAAGCAGCATTCGAACGGAAGATCGTCACGGGATACCCGGATGGTTCCTTTAAGCCCGCGCGGTCCGTGACTGTGGAAGAGGCGATCGCGCTGTTGCTTCGTACCTACGGGGATCCGGGCATGGAAGGCGCCGCACAGCTTTCGCCCTACATTGAAAACCGTGACGGCCAGTGGTTCACGGCGTACGTGAATTCCGTCATCGGAAAAAATTTGGTGATGCACCAGGGAAAGCTTGCCCTCGGTACGACTATCACCCGCCGACAATTCTTCGACATCGCCTATCGCATGCATTCCA
>JBBTVH010000152.1:0-1853 GCA_038063355.1 Patescibacteria group bacterium
CTACCCCGGCGGTCCTTCGATTGCAAAAGCGGCGGAAACGGGAGACCCACATGCCTACGAATTCCCGCGACCGCTGCATGACGATCCTTCGTTAGATTTTAGTTTTTCCGGTTTAAAAACATCGCTCCGATATCTGCTCCGTGATCAGCAATTTTCAATTTTCAATTTTCAATTTTCAATTTCAAACATCGCCGCCTCCTATCAGCACGCCCTCTGCGCCCACCTCATCGACCGCATCACGCGCGCGCTCCATCGTCATCCCGAGATCAAAGAGATCCACCTTGTCGGCGGCGTCTCCGCAAACATCTCCCTGCGTGAGATGCTGCAAAAAAGCATCCACGAGCAAACCAGTAAACCAGCAAACTTGCCTGTCCGGCAGGCAGGCCAGCAAACCGCCCTCCGCTGGCCCTCGAAACTCATCTACTGCACCGACAACGCAGCGATGATCGCGGCTGCCGGGGAATTCCTCGTGCAGGAACATGGAGGAAAAGCGTACGAGCAGTTTGAAACGACGGCTTCCTTGCCGCTGGCAATGGCTGTTAGCTGAACGCCGGCAACATCGCCCCAAGAACAATCGCGAGGAGGCCAAAAATAGCGAGGATGCGGACAGGGGTGGATTTCTTCATAGAAAGAAAGGTTAGGGGTCAATGGAAATCTGATGCGTTGTCGTACTCGTTGTCCCCATAGAATCCTCCACCGTGAGCGAGACATCGTAGAGTCCCGGTTCTTCAAAGACGTGGACGACTTTTAGCGCGTCGTCGTCACTCTCGGAGCCATCGTCGAAGTTCCAGCGGATCTTTTCGATGATCCCCGTAGTGCAGGTGCGGTCGAAGGAGACGCCGAAGGGCTTGCCGTCCATGCGGCCCGACGTGCGGCTCGGAAGGAAGCAGGCATCCAGGCGCGGCGGAAGAACCACGATCGTGCTCGTGGCCTCGTACGTGTCGCTCGCCGTGGTGTAGACCACCAGGCGCACGGGATACCTTCCCGGCTTCTCAAACGTGTGGGCCTCGATGGCGATGCCCTGCTTGCGGGTGACCCCCGTGCTCTCGTCGCCGAAGATCCACTCAAATCCGGAAATCGTCTTTCCGGGAATCACGGTCTGCGAGGCATCGAAGCGGACGTTCAGGGGGGCAACGCCACTCTTCTTGTCCATCTGGAATGAGACCACGGAAGACGGCGGCTTCACCTCCACGGTGATCGGCTGACGCATGGCTTTGCCTTCCGGATCGCTCGCCAAAAGCGTCAGTTTGTAAGTGCCGGGATGGCGGTAGTTGGCCTGCAGTATGGTTTCCGTGGACCCAACGCTCGTCGCATCAGGCGCTTCCCAGGAGAACTCGATGAGCGGCAAATTCGTTTTCGGCGTAATGGTCATGGAGAGCGGCGCCTCTCCCGTGATGCGGTTGCTCATGACCTGCGGGGCCCCCTCAAAAAGCAGATCGGGAATCCGGAGGACCTCCACCACCTGCACGAGAGTGACGACCTCGGCGATCTCACCGGTCTTGGAGCGCGCTTCGGCGACCACCCGGAAATTCCCCTTGCGCTCGAACGTGTGACCCACGCGGTGCTGGTCCAGCGTCTTTACGGTCTCGGAGCCGTCACCGAAATCCCATTCCACTTCCCGGAGCTCTTCATCGGTGACAAGCGTAAAGATGGTGCCAAAGGGCGGAGGGCTCAGAAGCTTCTTCGGTTCCGTCGTGACTTTCACATTGAAGGGCTGCAGTGGAGACTCGCGCACCTCGATCTGGCGGCTGAAGGTCTGCTGCGTCTGGTTCTGCAGGAGAATCACCGCCGTGATTGTTTGCACTCCAAGACGAACGAACACGTGCGGGACCGTGGGCTCGGTTCGGGTCTCA
>JBBTVH010000153.1:0-1003 GCA_038063355.1 Patescibacteria group bacterium
GCGCAGCATCTCTTCCGTCGACGCAAGGGAAACTCCGTCTCGGCATTCGACGCCGCTGTTGTCGCGCACATCGTTCAGGAATTTCTGAAGATCCACGCTCGCGGCATCGCGCTCGCGGCGTGCTTCGTACACGCCCGGAATAATCACGAGATCCGCGCCGGTAAACGCCTTGGTGAAATCATCGTAGAGCTTGAGCGTTCGATCATGCGTGTGCGGCTGGAAGACGCAGACGATACGATTCTTCGGATATTTTTCACCAACCGCCTGCAGCGTCGCTGCGATCTCTTTCGGATGATGACCGTAGTCGTCGATCACCGGAATATCGTTGAAGGATCCTACGAGTTCCATCCTGCGCCACGCGCCGCGGTAGCCTTTGAGTGCCTCCAAAGCGGTTGCACGCGGAATGCCGAGCTCCAGCGCCGCAGCGAGAGCCAGCTGTGCATTCTGACGCATGTGGAGGCCCGGCACGGAAAGTTCTGGAAGCGGATACTGATCCGCATCGACTGCGGTACGACTGGCGGTTTCCGCGATCTTCCGGGCGCCGGCATCTTCACCGTGAATGATAACTTTCCCCTGCGGCGGCAGTTGCCCGAGGAATTCGATAAAGGCATCGTGATAATCCTTGAGCGACGCGTAGTAATCGAAGTGATCGCCGTCGACCGTAGTGAGGACCACAAGGTCAGGTGAAAGATAGTGAAAGGACCGGCGGTACTCGCACGCCTCGAGCAGAAAAAGGTTACTTTTGCCCGTGCGCCAGTTACGACCTCCAAGATCGGGAAGTTTTGTTCCCACCACCACCGTCGGATCCTTGCCGGCATCCACGAGAACCTTAGCAAGCATTCCCGTCGTCGAGGATTTCCCGTGTGTGCCGGATACCGCGATGACCTGGAAAGGTTTTGATAATTCTCCAAGAGCCGCAAAGTACGAAATGGAACGGATGCCGCGGTCTTTTGCGGCTTTGCGCTCTGGATGATCTTCCGAAAGCGCTTCCGTGAAGACAAAG
>JBBTVH010000154.1:0-15854 GCA_038063355.1 Patescibacteria group bacterium
TCCATCGTGATGATCTTCACGGTGAACGTGTGGCCGATGTATTTGCCAAGGCGCTTGATGATCTCTGATGCGTCGGCGTTGTTCACACGCGGGTAGTGGGCCGGAGCGAGCTGTGACACAGGGAGGAACGTGCGGATGCCGTCGATGTTGGCGAGAAGGCCTCCTTTATTGGCTTCCTGGGCCGCGAATTTCATGGTGCCTTCTTCGGCTACGAGCTTGTGGAAGCGGTCCCATGCACGCTGCTGGCTGGCCATGCGGAGGCTCAGTACTGCCATGCCTTCGTCGTTTTCCTCCTCCAACACCATCGCCGCGGCGGGGTCGCCGAGCTTCAGATCATGGAAGGTATTGAAGGAATCACGCAGTTCACGTCCGGAGACGATGCCGGTGATCACGCCGCCGATATCCACGAGCAGCTTGTTCTTGCCGCGGAACACGACGAAACCTTCGACAAGCTCTCCGGGCTTCACGCGAATAAGCGGAGGAGTGTCCTTCAGGAGCTCTTCCATCACGGGATTGGGTTTCTTCTGTTTAAATGATGTTGCCATACAAAAGATTGGGTGCGAGTTGAAAAAATAAGGGGCGCTCCAGCCCTCGCACGAGCAGCGGGGAGCAGGGATAGAGTGGCAGTGAGTGGCGGTATGGTCAAGAAACTACAGCACCATCCTCGCTGCTTTCGCCTCCATCCCCTTCATCTTCTGTTCCTGGCTGCTTTTGGGGTTATAGATCTGGTAGAAGAGCTCAATCAGATCCTGCGTCGGGAGCCGGCGCGAGTTAAGTCCGACGTTATGGAGGCCGGCCTGCACCTGCTGGACACGGTCTTTGAGCTGCACGCTTTTTTCGGGGAAGTTGCGGTAGCGCATCGTGGCCTTGCCGCTACCGTCATCCACGGAGATCCACGACAGGAACTGGTTCAAAAGCCCCGGGCGTTTGGCGGCCGCCCCCGGTACGTCATCAAGCGGTACGATGACGAAGAAGCGCTTCTGCATGATGTCGGCGACGTCGACGATCTTCTCGATGAAAGCGGCGTAGGCTTCGGTCTGGGCCTTGAGGAGAGGATTGCCCTGCTTCTCGGCCTGGATGCGGGTCTGCTCCATATACGGGTCAATGTTCACCTTGGTGGAACGCATCACGATCTGGATGGGGAAGGTCAGCGTATTCACGAAGCCCTCGTAGCCCGCGATGATACCCTGCTGCTCCGTCTCGCTTTTGAGGTTGAAGTTGAGGGGTTCCACCTGCAGCACGGCCCGCAGACCTCCGTTTTTCAGAAGCACGGTGTCATTGCGGATTTCTGCCACCGGCAAAAAGCGCTGTGTGGAGGCATGGCCATTTTTCTTGCCCGCGCGGACAGTGCTTTTTCCAGGCTTGCGTGCGGCTGAACTCATAACGAAGTGGGGGGAGCGATGTCGCGGATCAGCGTGCGTGCGGCCGAAGGCGGCTGCACGGCGTCCGCGCTCACGCGGCTTTTATCCACGGGAAGAGAAGAGGCGGCCGGTGCGGTGCGCTCAATCGCATGACCCTGGTCGTCCACTTCCTCCGGACCTTTGTCCAGGAGCTCGCTCAGTTCGTGGATACGTTTGCTCTTCTCCTCCGCGCGCCGCTTGGCTTCCTCCATATTCTTTTCCTGGGCCATTTCCTTGTCGGACTTCAGGCTTGCGGCGCCGATGGAGATCGTGATGCCGCGGCGGGGTGCCCAGACGCGGATGGCGGGCTTGTCCATTTTCTCGAGCATGAGAAGGCAGAAGCGCGTGAGGGAGATTCCGTTGATCTTCATGAAGGCAAATGCCGCGCCGATCACCAGCGGCGTCCAGGAAAGCGTGCCTGTGACCATCGACATCGCGCCGGCCGCCTTCGTCGAGGCGAAGAGTCCGTAGCTGAGGCCTCCCGAAAGAAGACAGATGATGATCTGCCGCAGCGTGATCGAACCGATGATGCGGTCCTCGACGTAGACGTTCTGCGGGATTTTGACGGGGTCGATAGTCATAGAATCTGATTATTATAGCAGAAAAGCTGTTTTAAGGGTATCCCCGTTTTTTGAAGGATTCAGACGATTCAGAGGCTTCAAAGGAGTTCCTTTGAATCTTTTGAATCTTTTGCGTCCTATTCAGCCACTTCTACAGCCTCTTCCTTGCGTTCCTTCACCACTTCCTCCTTCACCCCATGCATCAGCACGATCTGGTCCTTGTTCTTGCGGACCACGCGGATGATGTCGCCGGGATTGAAGACACCTTTCAGGATCTCTTCTGCGATTTCGTCCTCCACGCGCTCCTGAATGACGCGACGAACCGGACGGGCACCGTACTCGGGATCAAACCCGAGTTCGCCCAGGAGCTGCACGGCTTTGGCATCGACGGTGATGTGGTAGCCCTGTTCTTCGATGCGATGCTCGAGATCGCTCAAGTGCATCGTGACGATTTTTCTAATGCAGGTCTGATCCAGCGCATTGAAGACGATCATGTGGTCGATGCGGTTGATGAATTCCGGGCGCAGGTGATCTTTGAGTTCCTGCAGGACTTCCTGGCGCTTCTCGTCGTAGTCGCGCTCTTCCCGACCGGCTTCGGACGAGAGCATGAAGCCGATTTTGGCGGCCTGCTTCGTGAGCTTTTCTGCGCCGATGTTGCTGGTCATCACAATAATCGTGTTGCGGAAGTCCACTTTCTTTCCTGCTCCGTCCGTGAGCGTCCCGTCCTCCAGAATTTGGAGGAGGATATTGAAGAACTCAGGATGAGCCTTCTCCACTTCATCGAAGAGTACGACGGAGTAGGGTTTGCGGCGAACGGCTTCCGTGAGCTGGCCGCCTTCTTCATAGCCGACATAGCCGGCTGTGGTTCCGGTCAATCGTGAAACGTTGTGGCGCTCCATGAACTCGGACATGTCGATCTTGATGAGCGCATCCTCTTTTCCGTAAATCTCGGAAGCGATGGCGCGCACAAGCTCGGTCTTTCCGACTCCGGTGGGCCCGAGGAAGAGGAAGGAGCCGATGGGGCGTTTCTGGTCGGCGATCCCCACTCTGGAGCGGCGGATGGCGCGGGCCACCTTGCGGATGGCATCGTCCTGGCCGATGACGCGTTTGCGGAGCAGCAGCTCAAGGTTCTGGAGCTTCTTGCGTTCGGATTTCAGAAGCTTCGTCACCGGAATTCCCGTCATCCGGGCGATGACGTGCGTGATGTCGTCTTCCGTGATGGAGAGAGGGGAGCGGCGGTCGCCGTCGCGGCTGCTTTTCATGGTATTGAGTCGCTCCTGCAGGTCCGTTTGTTCCTGCTTAAGCTTCAGAGCCGTGTGATACTTCTGCTCCTTCACGGCGAGCTGCTGCTTTATGACGAGCTTCTCGAGCTTATCTTCGATCTTTTTGAGCTCCGGCGATTCCTCCGACTGCAGGCTTTTCCCCGCAGCGGCCTCATCGAGGACGTCGATGGCCTTGTCCGGCAAGTACCGCTCGGTGATGTAGCGCTTGGAAAGTTCGATGGCCGCTTCGAGAGCGTCATCGGTGATGGTAATCGAGTGGAATTCCTCGAATCCCTGGCGAATTCCTTTGAGGATCTGCAGTGCATCCTCCGCACTTGGCTCCTCCACGAGGATCGACTGGAACCGGCGCTCGAGGGCGCGGTCCTTTTCCACGGTGCGGAACTCGTCCACGGTCGTGGCGCCCACCACTTGGAGGGATCCGCGGCTCAAGGCCGGCTTTAGAATGTTGGCGGCGTCGAGGGAACCTTCTGCGGAACCCGCGCCGACCACCGTGTGGATCTCGTCGATGAAGAGGATGATCGAGCTCTCGGCGTTCACCGCCTCTTTAATAATGTCATCGAAGCGCTGCTCGAATTCGCCGCGGTACTTGGTTCCGGCGACAAGCGAACCCATATTCAGGACGAGGACGCGCTTGCGGGCCAGCGTCGATGGCACCTTGCCCAGAGCGATGCGCTGCGCGAGGCCTTCGACGATAGCGGTCTTTCCGACGCCCGGTTCTCCGATGAGGACCGGATTATTCTTCGTTTTGCGGTTGAGGATGTGGACCATGCGCTCGATCTCGCGGTCGCGCCCGATGATCGGTTCGATCTTGCCGTCTTTCGCTTTCTGCGTGAGGTCTTCGGTGAAGTAATCGAGGACGGGGGTTTTGCTCTTCCCGTCACCTTTCTTTTTGCGCAGGCCTTCCGGTTCTGCGCCCATGCCGGCCCCTGCGCCCTGCATGCCGACAATCGCGCCCTGGAGCCCCTGAAAGAAGGCCTCGAGCGACTGTTCCATGTTGCGGCTCTGCTGCTTGAACTGTGAGATCTGCCCGAACATCTCCTCGATGTGCGACTTCAGGTCCGCCGGTTCCACCTGCATTTGCTCGAGAAGTGCGGTAGCTCCGTTGCGGCCCGTTGAAACGAGGGCGTGCAGCAGGTGTTCCGTGCCCACGTTGCTGTGGCGGAACTTCTGTGCCGTAAGGACGCTCTGTTCAATGACCGAGTGGAGGAAAGTGGAAAGCCCGTGCTTCACGTGCTTGCCTTCAATGTCGAGGGAGCGACTGGCCTTCAGAAGAATCCGGACGTTCTCCTGGGTGACTCCTGCTCCCGTGAAGATGGAGAACGCCAGCGACTTCGGGATCGAAAGGAGCCCGAGCAGCAGGTGCTCCGTGCCGATGTAACTCGACTTCATGTTCTTCGCTTCCTGCTCTGCGATCTGCAGAGCAAGTTTGGCGTTGGGTGTGAACCGATCGAACGGGTGCATAGGGGATAGGGAGATACTAAGGAGACGAATGCAACATTATCACTCTACCATAGAGAGTGATAATGCTCTAGATTCATCAGGAAAATATACCGGATTTTGAGGGAATGAGGGAGTGACACGATGGCGCGGATTATTGTTTTATTGTGGAATGTTGGGTTTGCGTAACATAGGTTTAATGGGTTGGGTGGGTTTGGTGGGAAACCCACGAAACCTACAAAACTCACCAAACCCACACGCTACGAATTCCTCTCCGTAATATCCCTTAAGAAAATCGCAATGATCGTCGTGAGCGGAATTGCGAGCATGATGCCGAGAACCGGATGAATGGTGTTTCCAAACGAGACTCCCACCATCATGGCAAAGAGGATGGCGATGGGGGAAAGCCCCACGGCGCGTTTCATGATGAGCGGGACCAAGAGATTGTTCTCGCACCACTGGATGACGTAGTAGACGCCCATCACCACGGCCGCCCACACGAATCCCTGCTGCGTGAGCGCGATAAGCACCGCGGGAATGGCGGCAAGCAGCGGGCCGATGGCCGGAATGAATTCGCAGAAGCCGGCGAGCACGGCGAGCGTTAATGCGTAGGGCATCCGGAGAATCACAAGCGCGAGGAGCGTGAGCGAGAAGATGGAGAACATCAGAAGTGCTTCGCCGCGCGCCCACTGGCCGATCTTCACGTGGATGGCT
Source organism: Patescibacteria group bacterium (assembly GCA_038063355.1). Lineage (GTDB taxonomy): Bacteria > Patescibacteriota > Gracilibacteria > Peribacterales > Peribacteraceae > 2-12-FULL-55-11. The sequence goes on from JBBTVH010000154.1 coordinate 5,395, forward strand.
TCCGCCTTGGCGTCGATATACGGCAGCATGCTCCGGGGGAAGAAGCTGCGGACCCAGCGGATGATCCGTTCCTTTTCGAGTTGCAGGAAGAAGCCGAGTACGAGTACCACGAGGAGCGTAACGAAGAAGCTCGCGACCGAGCCTGCGAGCTGCGCCACAAACCGGAGGGACCCTTGGGCGGCGGTAGCGAGATTCTGGCCGAAGCTCTGGAGCGCGTCGGTGAACTGGTAGATGGCAAGTTCCTGGAGCGCGTTTTGCACAAGAAGCGTGAGCCGCGCGTTGGTGTCATCTGAAACGAGCGGCAACTCGATCAGCGGATCCGCGAGGAAGACATTCACCTCGCTGGAGATGAAGAAGGCGATCTGTTGCAGCTGCGTGGCGATGATCGGAATGAGCGAGAGGAAAAGGAAAAGGACCAGCAGAAGCACGATCACGTAGTGGATGAGCACGGCGATTCCACGCGGGATGCGGAAGCGCTCCATGGCAGTGACGCCCGGGTCGATCACCACGGCCACGAAGACTCCCAGAAGCAGAAGGAGAATCTTGTCGCGGAGATGGAAGAGCACCCAGGTGCCCGCGGCAACCGCAAGCACCGCGAACGCCGCTTTGACGACGCTGCGGACGGAGATATGCACGAGGATGGATTCCTTTGGTGTTTTTAGTGGAAGCTTTGCCGACGGCGCTTTCGCGCTATTGACGGCCGCAGCAGCACGCGCTTTTCGAAGCAGCCCCTGTGCTTTGGAGCTCAGGATCTGGAAGGAAGTGAAGGCCTTTGCGGGATTTTTTTTGCTCATAGGGAACTGAGGACGAAATCAACGATATAGAAAGAGAGTGCGGTCACAAGAAATCCGATGATCGCAAAACGCACGCGGGCTTTGCCCTCTTCTCCACCTCCGCCTCCGGCTTTGCCGATCACGTATTGGTATCCTCCGAGGATGATCATGAGGAGGAATATAGCACCAGTGAGGGCGAAGATCACTTTAATGAGATAGGCGAGGTACGCGGGGACGCACTGCGCAGCCAATTGGCCGTTCGTAAAGTCACAACCCTTCGCAACGGGAAAGCAGAGGGGGCCACAATTCGGCCATGCACCGCAGACTACGGGGATACCTATGAGAGGAATTGGTACACACACAGGGGCAATGCAAGTTGTTGTGGGATTTCCGTCGAAATCCAGGCATCCCTCATCTGGTATGAGTGAAGGTGTCTGTGCTTGCGCCGGAATTGCCGTCATCATTCCCGCAATCAAAAGAGAGACGACGATGCTGTGACTGAATGTCCGCTGCATAGCGGCAACTATTCTGCGGCACATGCGGTTCATTCGTGAATTCTTGGGGAGATATTGTCTCGTCATCAATCTGAAAGTGTGCTGTAATTGCATCATTCGTGATTCGTGACTTGTGATTCGTGACTCGCACTGGTTCAAGAAGACCTGTTGCAGGACGAATCACCAATCACCAATCACGAATCACGATCATCCCATGTTCTCTTGGTCCACCACTCCCCGGCCGATCGTCGCACTTGCCCCTATGGCGGGCGTCACCGATGCGTCGTACCGCCAGCTCATCAAGCGCATCGCGCCGGAAGTGATCGTCTATACGGAATTTCTTTCCACAGACGCCATCCACTACGGCGCAAAAAAAACGATGGAGATGATTCATTTTGATCGGAGCATCGAGTGCCCCTTCATCGTCCAGGTCTTCGGGAAAGATCCGGAGCATTTCCTGAGCGCCGCCAAAGTCATCGAGCAACTCGGTGCCGACGGCATCGATATCAACATGGGATGCCCGGCCGCAAAAGTCGTGAGCTCGTGCCATGGCTCGGCACTCATCCGTAATCCTGCTCTCGCCGCGGAGCTGGTGCATGCAACGAAGAAGGCGGTGAAGATTCCTGTGAGCGTGAAGATGCGCCTGGGTTGGGACAACATTGAAACACTGCTGCCCTTTTGTCAGCGCATTGTCGAAGCGGGTGCGGAAGCGTTGGCGATTCACGGGCGGCGCTACTGCGACAAATTTTCCGGGGCCGCGAACTGGGATCCGATCTACGAGCTCAAGAAAGCGCTGCCGCATATTCCGATCATTGGGAACGGTGATATCACCTGCGCCGCCGATGCCGTGGCCAAGATCAAAAATCTGGATGGCGTCATGGTGGGGCGGGGGACGTTTGGAAATCCGTGGGTGATGGGGGAGGTGTGTGAGGCGTTGCGGAATGCGCGCGATTGCGAAGGTAGAGACGTCCGGCCGGACGTCTGTACAGCGGATGTTCCCAAGCACTTGAGTCATCAGCAATTAGCAGCGAGCAACTTGTCATTCGATCAAAAAATTCCATTCATTCTCGAGCACTGCGAGTTAGCAATCCGCCTCAAAGGCGAAAAGCGCGGGATGCTTGAAATGCGCCGGCATCTGGCGAGCTACGTGAGGGGTCAGCCCGGTGCTTCGGAAATGCGTGCGCGGCTGGTTTTGGCGGAAAAGATCGATGATGTGAAGGCGGTGTTGTGTTGTTAATTCCCGATCGCCGCACGCCTGTAGGCGATGCGGCTGGATTTTTATTTACAATAGCCGCACACCTACTGGTGTGCGGCTATTGTATTGCAAATTAGATCTCCAAGCGAATCCCCGGTCCCATGCTCGGAGAAATACTCACAGAGTTGATGTACACGCCCTTGATGCCCGTGGGCTTGGCGTCCTTCACGGCCTGCAAGACGACATCAAGATTCTCCTTGAGCTTTGCCGGGCCGAAGGAGAGCTTGCCGAAGACGGTGTGGATGATGCCCTGCTTGTCCATCTTGCACTCGATGCGGCCTTTACTCAGTTCCTGGATCGTCTTTGCGACGGTGTTGGTCACTGTGCCTGATTTGGGGTTCGGCATCAGGCCTTTTTGTCCGAGGGTCTTGGCGATCTTTCCAAGGTTCTTCATGATCGCGGGGACGGCAATGGCGATATCGAAGTTGATCTCGCCGCTTTCCACCTGCTTGATGAGGTCTTCGTTGCCGGCGACCACGGCGCCCGCCTTCTTCGCTTCGTCGATGAGATCATCCGGAACGAACGCGGCGATCCTCACCACGCGGCCTGTGCCGTGCGGAAGAGCCACGGTCGTGCGCACGAGCTGGTCGGCCTGCGTGGTATCGGCATTGATACGGATATGAAGCTCCGCAGTTGGATCGAACTTCGTCATCTTGAGCTTGCACAAAAGCTCCGTTGCATCGGCGATGGGGTAGCGTTTCTGCTCGATGAGTTTTGCGACTTCCTTGTACTTCTTTCCGCGTTTGCGGGTTTGCTTGGCGATAGCCATAAAAACGGGGGGATGTGGTACAAACCCCAGCACCCTTGCGGACTCTGTTGTAGCAGTTCAATTGTGATGTTACTGCATCAAAGCCGACAAGGGTGCTGGGTCCCACAAGTAAAGCCACGAGAGTGTGCAGACCTGACGCAGGTTTAGCAACTCTTTTCTTCACAGACTTATCGTCTCTTCTTTGCAGTTTTCGACGGCGTCTGCGCCTTTGCAGGTCGGGACGCAACCGGCTTCAGCATGCTTCCTACGGCGTGCGTGGTACTCACCCACGTCGTCGGGCCGCGCGTGCACCAGGAGATGAGGCCTCCGTAGACCGCCATAAGAACCGGCATCACCCACCAGCCGATCATGTCGGTCGATCCCATGGTTACGCTCAGAAGGAAGGAGAGCACGGCAAGGACGAGCGTGATCTGGCCGAGGATGCGGAAGGTGAGAAGGAAAATGGAACCGGGCACCGCGCGCGCGGCGGGATCGAGCGCCGATACGCGCTGGTCCTGCCAGAGAAAGAGCCCTCCGCCGACGGCGAAGATGAGAAGGAGTCCGAAGTATGTTCCTCCGGTGTAGGAGATTCCGGCGAGGACGCTGTAGACCGTGGGAAGCGAACTGGCAGTCATCAGCATGATGCCGAAGGACTGGATGCAGTAGCAGTGGATGGCGTCACCGACGGCGCGCGCCTTTGCGGGAGCGGCGAGCATGCTCGGGATAAAGAGGAGTGTAAAAAGCTGTACGAGCACCAGCGGCACGAGAACGCCGTAGACCAAAACGGGAGAGCTGAGGAGTCCTGCAACGAGGGAAAACATGGGATGCGGGGAGAAGTGTGGAGATCAGCGTACGAGGAACGCACAACAAAAGGGATTGCGAAATGTGCTAATCACGACAGATTAGTAATCTGCAATTTTCTATCTGCAATGTGCAATTGCAAATTGCAGATTGCAAAAATCATCGATTTAACCTTCGACCGTCACTCCCATATTCCTCGCTGTTCCTTCCACTGTGCGCATAGCCGCTTCAACATCCGTGGTGTTCAGGTCCGGCAGCTTGATCTCGGCGATGCGGCGCACCTGCTCCTTCGTCATCTTGCCCACCTTTTCCTTGTTGGGGGAGCCGCTTCCTTTCGCGATCTTTGCGTACTCCTTGATCATGGCCGAAACCGGAGCCTGCTTCAGGATGAACGAAAAGCTGCGGTCCTCGTAGACGGTGATGACGGCGGGCACCACCTGTCCGCGGCGGTCCTTCGTCTTCTCATTGAACTTCGTGCAGAAGTCCTGAATGTTGATGCCGGCTTGTCCGAGCGTGGGGCCGAGCGGGGGAGCGGGGTTCGCTGCTCCGCCGGTTGCCTGCACTTTAAGGACTTTGGTGACTTTCTTGGCCATTGCGGGGGGAGTGTATTGAGGAGAAAAGGGCTGGTCAATGGATTTAACGGCTTTCGCGGAGACGTCACACCGTGACGTCTCTACTGCGTCAATTCGTCCACCGCTCTAAAGATCGCTTCATCGTTTCCCTCCGTGATGCGGATTTCATAGAGGCGCTCGCGAACGCGGAGGAATACCAGGCGCTCGGGGCTCAAACCTTCATCCAGGAATGAGAGGAAGTTTCTGGGCGGCTTTCCGGGGATGCGCTGCGTTTCATCGAGCAGGTCTTTCACGCGCGGAGAGAAGGAGGCATGCAGAGCTTCCTTGAGCGCGAGGAAGTAGTTCTTCACTTCCGCTGATTCCGTCCATGCGATCAGACCCGCGCGGTCTCCATGGAGAAGCAATGCGTAGGTGTGCACTTCCGCTGCACCCTCCGGGATCACGGTGCGGAGGATCGTGAGCTCGTTGCTGCGCTCGATTTCGAAGCCGAGGCGAGTGAGGGTCAGAAGCACATCGGGTCCCATGGCTTTCTTTACTCCCGCTGTGGCAGATGAGGATCCACCTTCAACAGAGGAGGGTTGCGTGGGTTGCGAAGGTTGCGGAGTTTGCGTGGGTTGCGAAGAGACGGTTGGTTCCGTCTGCGCATATGGCTCATCGGGAAGCACCGGATTCGGAAGACCTCCCTCTATAAGAAGGGCATCGGACGCGCCGAGGGCGATCATAAGAGCGAGGACTGCGGTGGCGGCGAGGATCTTGGGCATGTTTAACGAGATTGTAGCGGGAAATCGGGCGTGGGGTGTAGGGGCATTGCGCGCAATGCCCCTACCTCAGTCCGAGCAATATTCCGTGCTACACTGAAGCCCTATGGCGATCGCCCGTAAACAATCTTCCGGCGTTACCCTCGCACCCGCACCTACGGCCCGCGATACGGAGGCGTTTGAGCAAACGCTGCGGCCGAAGAAGTTGCAGGAATACATCGGGCAGGGGGCGATCAAAAGCCACGTGCTTGTTCATGTGCAGGCGGCCCGCACGCGAGAAGAACCTTTGGGCCACACGCTTTTGCATGGTCCTCCGGGTCTTGGAAAGACGACGCTCGCGTACATCCTTGCTCAGGAGATGGGATGCAGCCTACGGATCGCCAGCGGCCCGGGCATCGAGAAGCCGGGCGACCTCGCGTCGCTTCTCACGAACCTCGCGCAAGGCGACATCCTTTTCATCGACGAGATTCACCGCATGCGCCCGGCGATTGAAGAGGTGCTCTACTCCGCGATGGAGGACTACGCGCTCGATCTGGTGATCGGCAAAGGGCCTTCCGCCCGCTCGATGCGACTTGAACTCAAACCCTTCACGCTTGTGGGCGCAACGACGAAAATCGGCTCGATGAGCGCACCGCTCCGTGATCGCTTCGTCCATCAGTTCAAGCTCGCGTTTTATGAGCCCGACGAAATGCGCCAGATCGTGGACCGCACGGCCGGCATTCTCGGTGTCTCCTTTGAAGACGGCGCTGCGCACCGCATCGCGTGCTCTGCCCGCGCCACTCCCAGAATCGCCAATCGCCTGATCCGCTCCGTGCGCGACTTCGCGCAAGTGGGAGGGGAGTCCGTTATTTCCATCGATCGCGTCGAAACCACGCTCGGTGCTCTCGGCATCGATGCACGCGGTCTCGACCGCACGGACCGGGCGATTCTGGAATCGATCATCGCAAAGTTTTCCGGCGGACCGGTGGGCCTTTCCACGCTCGCGGCGGTGACATCGGAAGAAGAAGAGACGCTCGAAGACGTCTACGAACCGTATCTGATGCAGCAGGGATTTCTCCAGCGCACGCCGAAAGGAAGAGTGGCCACAAAATCCGCATATGAATTACTGGGGATGCGGGCACCGGAAAACGCGCAGGGGGCGATGCTGTAAGAATGGACCGCAGCCAGAAAGGCTGCTCTCGATATGCTCATTGTTTGAAGATAGGGAGCAGGTTTTCTACCTGCGGTTCCTATTGCTCTACGCATGGGAACGCGCACCCCCGCGTATAGTCGCGCTCTCTGCGTTCCAACCGTCGCATGGATTGGACCATGCTTCGGTGCGTCCTCTGCGTGTATTCGAGTGTCGGAAGTTCAGGAGAGGCAGATTCCACAGCATGTTCCATGCGCGCTGCGCCGTAGTTTCCCGGCGTCTGCATATGTCCTTTCCGGCGGACCTGCACAGAGCGCTCGCGCCAGATGCGCTGCTTTCCCCGGGTCAGAATGGGATCGGGTTTGGGCTGCTGCATCGGCATCTGCTCCATCATCGGTGCTGGATCCTCCCACAGCATGGGCGCCGGTTCCTGCCAGTGCATGGGCGGTTGCATCACAGGTTCAGGCATCCGCGACGGCGCGGTCGGGGTACCGAAGAAGTAGAGGAAGGGGAGGAGGGATTCGAGCATGACCGTAGTGTAAGCCGCAGTCGTCGATCCAGGAAAGAGGATTTAGAGCCTGTCGATTTCCGCCCGGATATTTTTTTGGAAGGTCTCTTTCGAAAACTCTTTAGCTCGGTTCTGGCATGTATCCGTTTGATACCGCTTGCGATCGAATCCCGAGAGGATCTTCTCTAGCGACTCTGCAGTCGGTTCCCTGAAAAATTCACCGGTGGCTCCTTCGATGACAGTCTCGAGCGGGCCACCCGCGCCAAATGCAATCACGGGCGTGCCGCACGCCATGGATTCCAGCGCGACCAAGTTGAAGTCTTCATCGCCGGGAACGATCGTCGCTTTCGCGTTCCGATACAGATCGCTCAGGTTTTCTTTCGAGGAGTATCCCAGGAATGTCACCGTCGGTCCTGCGAGCTTTTGCAGGCGTTTGCGATCAGGCCCTTCGCCGACGATCACGAGGGGTATGTTGAGCGTGTTGCAGGCGGCGATAGCGAGCTCAATGCGTTTGTACGGAACGAGCGTAGAGACTACGAGAAAATAAGATTGCGAATCGTGGATCGTGAGTGGTGAGTGGTGAGTCGTGAGTGGTGAGTCGTGTGTGTGCAACCAAAAATCATCGATGGGCGGGTAGACGACTGTGCTTCCGCGCCGCCAGTAGAGCTCGACTCTGCGTTGTACTTCTTTTGAAGAGACGATGATGTGGTCGGCGCGTGCCGCTGATTCGGCATCCCAGAGGCGGAGTGTATGGAAGACGCGCTTGAGGTACATCCTTTTGAGCGGTCCGAAGAGTCCGCTGCCTGCCTGTTCCAAAACATCGTGCGTCCGGTCCCAGAGATAACGGGCAGGGGAATGTATAAAGGAGAGGTGCTTCGGTTTTCCATTCGTGATGATGTTGTGAGCAAAGGCCGAGGACGATGAAATCACGAGATCGAATGCGGAGAAGTCCCAGGCTTCGATCGCCTGGGGAAATTTTGAAAGGTAAAGATGGTGGTTGAAACGGAATTGAAAATTGAAAATGGAAAATTGAAAATTGGGGAGTAGGGCGTAGTGTGCTGGAAATTGTGCAGATCGAACGCGGTGCCTTGGAAACCAGTCGCCGAGCTTCTTTTCGTCATACAAAAGCGTGTAGATCGGAGCTTCGGGAAACATCTCTGCAAAAACCCGCAGTACGCGCTCGGCGCCGCCACGTAGAGTCAGAAGCTCATGGACCAGTGCGACTTTCATAGAGGCAAAGAAAGAGTTGTAGACGTGGCGCCGCCTTTCAGCGTAATAGCGACTTTCATCGGGGCCAGTATTGTCGATAAAAAGCACTTTTACCACGAGAATCTGTTTGTGCTCCGGATACCAAAACCTTTAGAGTGTCGTGTCTTTTCCCACTTCGCCCCGAACTACGGGGCTTCGCGGGCAGGTGACGCCTCTCCATATGGACATTCGAAATATTGCCATCATTGCTCACCCGACTTCGTCCGCTGAGGCGGACTACGCCGGGCAGGCGTCGACCACCCCTCATTACTATGGACATTAGGAATATCGCTATCATTGCTCACGTGGATCATGGCAAGACCACGCTTGTGGACGGGCTTCTCCGTCAGGGGGGTGCATTCAATACGCACGAGGAAGTGGGGGAACTCATCATGGACAGCAACGCCCAGGAGAAGGAACGCGGCATCACCATCTACGCCAAAAACGCCGCGATCCACTATAAGGATTGCCGCATCAATCTCGTCGATACCCCGGGTCACGCGGACTTCGGATCCTAAGTGGAACGCGTGCTTGGGACGGTCGATAGCGTGCTTCTCGTCGTCGATGCGCAGGAAGGCCCGATGCCCCAGACGAAGTTCGTGCTCAAGAAGTCTCTCGCGATGGGGCTCAAGCCGATCGTGGTGATCAACAAGATCGACAAGCCCGCCGCGCGGCCGATGGAAGTCGTTGATATGGTCTTCGATCTCTTCGTAAAGCTCGGCGCCAACGACGCACAGCTGGATTTCGCCTACATCTTCGCGATTGCCCGTGAGGGGATAGCGAAGCGGAAGCTGGAGGACGATTCCAAGGACCTCACTCCTCTTTTTGATCTCATTATGGAGAAAGTTCCTCCGGCAGAGCAGAACATCTCGGTGCCGTTCCGCATGCAGCCGGCCAGCCTGGATTACGACAACTACGTCGGACGCCTTGGGGTCGGGCGCGTGACCGAAGGGGAAGTCCGGGTGGGAGACAAAGTCTTCATCAAGGCTGAGGGCGCACCGACGCGCACCGCGAAGATCAGTAAGCTCTTCCGCAACGAAGGCATCCGCCGCATGGAGATCGATGTGGGCGGCGCAGGCGACATCATCCGCATCGCGGGCATTCCCGATATCAACGTGGGAGAAACCATCACCACAAGCGAAACAGCAGAGCCGCTGCCGGCGCTTCGGATCGATCCGCCGACGATCTCTATGACCTTCCTCGTGAACAACTCTCCGTTTGCGGGTAAAGAAGGAAAACTCGTCACCACCCGTCACATCCGCGAGCGTCTCGACAAAGAGAAAGAGACGAACGTCGGGCTCCTCGTCGAAGACATTCACGGAACCGATGCCTACAAAGTTTCCGGCCGCGGCGAGCTGCATCTTTCGGTGCTTCTCGAGCAGATGCGCCGCGAAGGGTTTGAGCTCCAGGTTTCCCGCCCCCAAGTCATCGTCCGCGACGGACCCAACGGAAAAGAGGAGCCTGTAGAGCAGGTCATCATCGATATTCCGGAAACCGCAATCGGCACCGTCATCGACATGCTCACGCGCCGCAAAGGGGAGATGGTCGATATGAAAACGGAAAACGGGCACACACGCATCGAGTACACCGCACCGACACGAGGACTCCTCGGACTGCGCGGAGATTTCATCATCGAGACCAAAGGGGAGGGAATTCTCTCGCACGCTTTTCTGCGCTACGAGCCCTGGAAAGGACCTCTTCCCGGCCGCACACGCGGCTCCATCCTTTCGATGCTCCATGGCGTCGCTTCCGGCTACGACCTCTGGAAACTTGAAGAGCGCGGAAAGCTGTTCATCATCCCGGGCACGGTGATGTACGAAGGCATGATCATCGGCGAGAGCGCGAAGGACCAGGACATGGAGGTGAACGTGACCAAAGGAAAGAAGCTCACGAACATGCGTGCTTCCGGCACGGACGAAGCGACAAAGCTCACGCCGATCCAGCCGATGACACTGGAACAGGCGCTGGAGTACATTGCAGATGATGAGCTCGTGGAGATCACGCCGATCAATATCCGGCTGCGCAAGAAACTTCTCACGGATAACGAGAGAAGGAGAGCGAGGAACGTGGCAAAGTCCTAATCCTCTTCGGGCAGCGGCATGCCGACGAACGTGCGGATTTTGATGGTATCCACCATGGTTGCCGTCAGATCTTCTTCAAGTGCATCCATGCGT
>JBBTVH010000155.1:0-2955 GCA_038063355.1 Patescibacteria group bacterium
GCCGTGTGCGACTTTCGCAAGCTGTGCGAGCGTTACGTTATCGGCGGGACCGAATTTCCCCGTGAGTTTGCCCTCGGGTCCTTTGTATCCGCCCATGATTCCCGTGCGGATCGCCGCGTGGACATAGGTGGCAAACCACTCTGATGTTTTCACGTCGTCGAAGGTGATGCGCTCATTGCCCACCGTTACCGTTACGAATTCGATCGCGTTCGCCTGGATGCGGCTCTGGGGAAGCTGATCGAGCTTGTCGCAGACGACCCTGATGGAGAACTGGATCCGGCCGCCGTGGAGAAGTTTGTCGGATTTGGGCTTCGGAGCGATACAATCTTCGATCGGGTCGAACGTGACCGTGTACTGGCCGATGGGAACATTGGCGTATTCTATCGGCGAGTTGCCGGTGAAGACGAGGTTGTTGGGGCCTTTCATAGAGAAGCCTAGGCCCTGCGGCTCCGTGGTCACGGAAATTTTTCCAATACGCGTGTACATGTAGGTGATGATGATACGGATGGATTCGCGATCTCCCGCGAGAAAAGAGATCTGTGGAAGATTCACACGTTTCTCCTGCATGTTATTGCGCCAGAGTTCCATCGAAGTCGTCGCTCCTGAAGGGGGAGAGGCAACGATCGTGTAGTTGCCCGCTGGCGTATCGGCGAAGGTGTAGGATGAGTTTTCTCCCATATCCGTGCGCTTGTTATCGGGCTTTAAAAGAGACCACACGCCCGTGACCCCTTCTTCGGGGCCCACTTGCTCCACGACGATCCGTGCCGTTCCGGTGACCGCGGCCGACGATGTGTCCGAGGACACGGCGGAAGAGACTTCCGAGGAAGAGCTGCTTTGTGACGACCCTGCGCTCTGCGCAAAAAGTACTGCAGGAAGGAGAAGTGCACATGCTGCAGAGGCCATGCGCAACGAAATGCGTGTAGTGTGCATGGACGGCATCGTATCAGTTTTCAAGAAGAACGGGAAACAGAACATCAAAAAAACGGACGGCGCAGGACCGTCCGTTCTCAGGAAGCAGAGTTATTTCCTTCGGATGCGTGCGAGAGTCGGGGCCGGAAGAAGAAGGCCTAGGAAGGAAAGAAGCACATCGAATGCGCCTCCCGTGGCAGGCAGCGTGGCGACGCCTAGGACCGCGGTATCCGAAAGCTGTTCTCGGGAAGCGCCATCAAGCGCCGTGCCGCTGAGTTCAGCTTTGAGCCTTGTTTCTCCCGTCGCGGCGTTCTCTGCGATTGCGAAGAGTACATTGTCGCTCCAACGCTGGTCGGCATACACGCGGGGAATCCTCCAGAAGATGGTATTGCCCTGTACCACAGCGCCTGTGGGAACGGAGGCGACGGAGAGGACGGAGGGATCAAAGGTCTCGCTCAGGGTAAGGTCTTCCAGCGTGGAACGGCTGGTATTCACGAATCCCACGGTCACGCGGATCGTGCCGCCCGGAAGCGACTCGCCCTGCTGCAATACATGGAGAACGCGGGCGCGGGCGGCGACGGAAGAAAAAGATCTGCTGCTGACGGAAGAACTGCGGGACGAAGAATCCACACGGGAAGACGAAGAGGACCCTTCGGCAGAGCTCAGGGCAGGCGAAGAGGCGGCACCGCAACGGTATTCACCGAGGAAGGTCACTTCTTCGTTTGTGCCGAGATTGCGCTGGATCGGCCGCGGCACATTGCATCCGGAGCGCAGCCCAAAGTGCACCGAGTAATAGGCCGGAGGAAGATCGCGGAACGTTTCCGGCGCGACTCCCGTGAAGCGGATACCGTTCGGAGCCGTGAGCTCGAATGGGGCGCCCGTGGGAATGCTTTCGACGTTGATCCGTCCTTGATAGGTGTAGGCCACCTGCACCGTGTACGACGACGTGTCGGTCATGGTGAAGGAGATACGGTCGTCGGTGATGGACTGAAGTGTCACGCTGTTTTCGATGAGGCGAATGGTGGTCGTGGCTCCGGCTGGGGGCTTCACATCGAAGGTATACATTCCCGCAGGCAGATTGCCGATCACCCGGCGCTGCTCACGGCCGAAGCTATGAATCTGGCTTCCGGTCGGCGGCGTGATGTTCCACGTACCGAAGATCGCCACATCACTGCGCTGATCAACCGTAATCGACGCGGCAAAGGCGGGTGTCGCCAAGGCGAATGCGGCGAGGGCGAGAGAGGACCGAAGGAGACGGGACGTCATACGAAAGAGAAGAAAGAAACAGGGAATCTATTGAAGCAATGTTTTCCCAAATAGTCAACTACTCTTTACCTCCTTTAAAATGATCATATAAGGCATTTCTCCATGCTTTATGTGATTCCAAGAGATCCATTTTCAGGATCGTCTCCTTTCCTCGGATCACCGCGAGGCGAGGGGAGTTCTGCGTCTCTCCGAAGAGTACTCCTGTGACGCTGGTTTTCTTGCAGCATGCTTCGAATTCTTTCTGTGATTCCCGCAGGACCTCGACGATGAATCCGCCCGATTGCGAGAAGAGCGCCGCGTCGGTGCGAAGCGTTCCGGCGATGCTGCTGATATCGACAGAGATGCCTGTCACGTTTTTTCTCCGTCGCTGTGGCACGGTCATTTCGAAGAGCGCGAGAAGTACGCCGCCGTCACTCACGTCGTGGCAGCTTCGGACAAATCCTTGAGTGATCGCATCGACGATGCACATCATCTCTTCTCCGGCTATCTTGAAATCCGGTTGCGGGACGTTTTTTCCCAAGAGCGCATCGCGCGGTGCGCCCGTGATCGCTTCCAGAACCTGGTAGTAGAGCGACCCGCCACACTCGTCTTTGATGGAACCGATGAAGTAGAGGAGGGAATCCGTTCCTTGCAGCGTTGATCCGACGGCTTTTCGTCCATCGTTCATCACGCCGATCGCACACACAACGGCCGTCGGGTCGATGGATGATCCGTCGGGTTTGCTGTTATAGAGACTCACGTTGCCGGAGATCACGGGAACAGCCTCTCTGTCGATCGCGA
>JBBTVH010000156.1:0-6061 GCA_038063355.1 Patescibacteria group bacterium
CACCATCTTCTGCCACTTCATCTGTTCGTAGTTCCGCTGCCCTTTCGCGTACATCGGCGCGATCTCGAGGCGCTTTTCGGCATCGAACTGTGAGACGAGTTCCTGGATCGCCTTGTGCATGTCTTCGTCGGATACCTCAATCTTCTTGTCTTCCATCAGTTGCTGGATACCGAGCCGAAGCGTCAGACGCTCGGTGCCGCGCTTGCGGAGATCTTTCTCCAGATCCTCCGCGGTCTTGCCGGATTTCTCCATCCACTGCTCCAGTGTCATGCTCTGTTCTTTGAGTGTTCCCGCGAAGTCCTGAAGCAGAGCGCGGAATTCATCTTCGATGAGTTCATCGGCCAGATCCACACTTGTTGCCTTCAGAATCGCTTCAAAGAGCGCGCCTTCGCGACGTTGCTGCTCGATGCGGTTCTCCTGATCGGCCATGCCGTTCTGGATACGATCACGCAGTGCCTTCGCATTCTCTAGTTGGAATTTCTCTTTGACGAACGTATCTGTCAGTTCCGGCGTTTTCACTTCCTCTATGGACTTCACATCCACATGGAATGTCACCGGCGTCCCCGCGAGATGCTCAGCATGGTATTTTTCGGGGAATTTCAGCGGGAAACTTTTTTTATCGCCCGTCTTCAGGCCTACGAGCTGATCCTCAAAGCCCGGGATCAGCGCTTTGCTTCCGATCACCACGGGCCGGTCCTTCATTTCGCTTCCGGGAATCAGCGTGCCTTTGTCGTCTTCGCCGCGTACGTCGAGCATCAGCAGGGCGCCATGCTTTGCCGCGCGCTCGACGGCGGTTGCAATCTGGTGCTCCGTCATCAGTGAATCGATCATGCGGTCGATGTCCTTCTCTTCGATCTTCGATTCTTTCTTCTCCACGTTGATTTTGCCTTCCTTCACGGAAACCTGCGGGCGTTCAACGAGCGTCAGTACCACCGTCAGCGGAGAAGTTTTCTCAATGGAAGCGGCTGGCGGAATGATCGGCAGGATCTTGTGTTCTTCTACCGCAGCCTTCATCACATCGGGCAAAAGCACACGGACGGTCTCTTCCAGAAGCGCTTCCGGATCGGCCTTGGCCTTTACCATCTCCACAGGAGCTTTTCCCGGCCGGAATCCCGGCAGGTTCATGGACGAAGACAACGCCTCAAGCGCACGCTTTTCCGCGGACGTAGACTCTTCGGCAGAGAATTCCGCGCGACATTCGACTCGGGCCTTGGCCATTTTTTTTACGGTGATCTGGGGGGTCATGTTGGCGAGAGCATAGGGATAGAAATTGAAAATTGAAAATGGAAAATTGAAAATAAACCTCCATTTTCCTGTCGGTTTGCAGACATTTTCAATTTTCCATTTTCAATTTTCAATTGCGCCGCGCACGGCGCTTTTGCCACCACACCAGCAACGGACTTGCGATGAAGAAGGAGGAGTACGTTCCAATCACGGTTCCCACAATGAGTGTGAGGATGAACCAGCGGATGCTTTCGGCGGCGAAGAAGAAGAGGACGAGCAACATGATCAGCGCACCGACACCGGTATTGACTGTGCGGGTTAGGGTCTCGAGAAGGCTTCGGTCCACAATCGATTCGAGCGATTCGCGCTTGCCGTCACTGACGAGGTTAGAGCGGATACGGTCGAAAATGACGATGGTATCGTTCACGGAATATCCCATAATCGAAAGCAGCGCCGAGACGTAGAGCGTGTCCACTTCGAAGGTCGTATACCAGCCGATGATGATGAAGACGCCCACCGTGATGATGATGTCATGGAGAAGGGCCACTACGGCCGCGACCCCGAAGCTCCACGGCGACATGCGCCCCGGAATCTTCCGGAAGGCCGCGGCGAGATAGACGATGATTGCGAGCGAAGCGATGACGAGCGCCCAACCGGCCCGCTTCTTGAGCGATGCACCGACCGTCGGACCGATGGTAGTGTACTGCAGTTCCTGGATCTTCTCGGTTCCGGTTTCGAGATGTGCCAGGAGTTCGAGGTGTTCCTCATTGGAGAGGTTACGCATCCGGAGCATCACCGTGCCGTCCTTCGTGGAAGCCGCAGCGATGTTGCCAAGTCCCACACCCGAAGAGGCGGGAGTGAAGGCCTGCGCTGCGGAAACGATGTCCTCTTTAGTCTTTCCTTCGGGCAGCTTGAGCTCCACGAGCGTGCCGCCCGTGAATTCGATGCTGAGCTTTGGGCCGGGCTTCAGCATCAGGAAGATGCTGCCCAAGACAAGCAGGACCGAAATGGGGATGAAGAACTTGGAAAGGCGAAGGAAAGACATCGAAAGCGAGACTAGCGGCTTCAATGCCAAGAGAAAAGGGGAAGAAATTGAAAATTGAGAATTGAAAATTGAAAATATCTTCTCAATTTTCAATTTTACATTTTCAATTGGTCAATTCGCAAAGTTCTCAGTTCGCCGGTTTGTTCAATGGAAATGATGCTGTTCCCCGCTTCCGCCGTTCCCAGCATCCCGAGCCAGGCATGGGGAACCGCCATCCCCGCTACCGTCCGTCCGATGAGCGTTTTCTTTCCCGCGGGAAGAGGAATCGCTTTTCCTTCCTCCATCAAAAACCGCCGCAGCGCATCGGAGTCATTGCCGAGCGCAATCTGCCGGTCACTTTGTGCGGTGATGAACATCGCTTTGTCGGCATTGTCCCTACTGATCCGAACGCTCCATCCGCGGATCTGTTCTTCCTCCAGAGTATCTTCGTCTTTCAGACGCAGTGTCTCAAAAGGGAAGCGCCCGTCATCGAATGCGAAGCGCAGCAGTTCGGTATCCGGGTGCCGCAATGCAAACGACCGGTGCAGCGCTTCCAGGCGCTCCGCCGTGTTCACTCCCTGCTGCGCCGTCCCCGAAAGAAGAAACGACAGCTTGCCCGAAGCGGTTTTTCCCACATGGAGTTCGCTTCTCTGTGCGATCAACGGAAGCACGCCGTGCTCCAGACTGGCATTCGGTCCTGCGAAATCTTCGAGATGCTGCAGCAGGCGACCTTCGAGAATAATCCGGTCATCGGGTGTGAGGGCATGATCGAGCTCCGCGTTGATATCAGCAAGATTCCCGAAGGAAAATACCATCTCCGGATGCTCCAGCGGCGTGATGAGTGCGGATGCATTCGAAAGAGCAGCAAGGGGAGAGGTCGGCCATGAGCGCACGACAGTCGTCCCATCCTCCTGGAACAGAAGCACGTGCGTTGCCGTGCCAAAGGCCATCGAGCTGAAGATGACCTGCTGGAGGGACATTGCACCCGGGAATACTTCCCGTTTGAGGAACGTCCATGATGTCTTCGGCAAAGATCCCAGCGACCTCCATGCGCGGTCATCACTCAAGCGCGGTCCCGCAGAAAGAAACTGATCGAGCTCAGTAGCGCTGGGGCAGGGGAATGTCGTCTCTGCCCGGATGATCACATACGATCCCACTTCGCAGCTTGTGCCGTCCCAGGCTTCGGATTTCCGGACGAAGCCGACGCTCTGTGTTTCGTTCGCAATGTTTACGATGGCGACGGCATCCAGCGTTGCATCGGAAATCACATCGTCGAGCGCGGGAAAGGTTTTTTTGGTACGTTCCAGATCCTCCGCGGTCGGCGCATACAGAAGAAGGAGGGTTTCTTTGGCGGGGAGAATGTCTTGCGGTTCGATTCTATAGAGAGGCAGGAGCTGCACCCCTGGCACGATCAAGAGGGCGATGACACAGGCAAAGAGGCCGGCGACGGCGACAAGAGAGACGCCGGCGAGAATGGTGGTGCGCTTTTGCACGGTGGAGATTGTACGTGGGGAGGATGGAAAAACAGAGGGAACCCATCCGTCGAAGAGTATTCAATACTACTCTTTCAGTCCTGCAATCATCCCCTCGACATTTTCAGGTCTGCTCCAGGACTCAAAAATCGAACAAAAAATGTATTCACAAAACAATTCATCCCTCAGCGCAATGACTGATATTTGCCGATCCAGAATCCCGGTGTACGATAGTGTGATTTACCCAAGTTGGTAAATCCAACACCAACACGTCCTGGGCCGGCCCTGGAAACAAATACAAAGAGATCCTTCACACCACCGGTTGCCCACGCAGGGAGGAAGAAGAGAAGCACGGAAACAAAAATAAAAAAAGACGTACCAACGGTACGTCTCTACACGGTGCTCATTCCACATCTTGTTGATCAATATGCTTCTTTTCTTTCTCCTTGCTCTCCGATGATCGTGCCGCAGATGAGAGGGTCTCTGCGCCATGCATCCACCACTCCCCAGTGCAGCCAGGAGCCTTGCGCACCTGTCGCTCGCCGGTACGGGGAACTCGTACGGCTGCGAGGATAAACAAGTAGCCAAAGGAGGGCACAGGAATCGAGGACACCTCTCCTCACCGGTCTTGCCGGACTCAGCTGCGTATACATGCAACTGATAGTCCCTGAGACCCAAACAAACACAAAAAGGCACCGTATGGTGTCTTTTTGTTTATGTGAGTGAAAGTGTGCACTTACTTTCCAATCACCTTCAACCTCTCCTTCACACTTTCTCTGTACGGATCAATCTCCAATGCCTTCTTGAAACTGATTCGCGCCTCTTCAATTTTTTCGAGCTCCGTCGCGCTTAAGCCCAGGAGTTCATGGGACAGCGCATCGTCCGGGAATTTGGAGACAGCTTCTTGCGCTTTGGCATAGGCTTCGTCCTTTTGCCCCGCGATGATTGCGGATTTCACGTAGCCTTCGTAGTCTGCAATGGTCGCGTCGGGTGCAGATGCGAGGAGCGCGAAGTGTTCGAGTGCGAGCATGGTTTTTCCGGCAAGGTTCGCCTCAAGCGCCAGCGCGCGATGGATTTCGGCTGCCGGTTCGAAACCGTTTTGCAGGCTGTACTCTAGGAAGGTGATGGCGTTTTCATGTTCGCCGCGGGCGCTATAAGCGCGGGCGAGGAAGTACTGCGTCTCGGGCTTAGAAGGATCGAGGTTATAGGCCTGCTCGAGCGAGGCGACGGCGGAGTCGAAGCGTTCCGTGGTGAGTTCGCAGTAGCCCTGTACAATCCACGCGTCGCGGTAATCGGCCTGGGCCGCGATTACGGTCGTCAGCATTGGAAGTGCGAGTTCGCATTCGTGGACCTGAGCCAAAGCGCGGGAGAGGAGTGTGATCAGGTGGATCTCCGTGCTCTCGGGGAAGAGCGCGAATTCGTCATACGCTGCCCGCAGGCTCCGGCCGTACGAGCGCAGAACGGGTTCCCATCCGGCCGCTACCGCCTGCAATTCGATCTGCGCCTGCGGGTGGTTGCTTTCGACGATGGCAAGAAGCGCGAGGCCGTAGTGTTTCTGCGGGGAATCTTCGGCGTTGGTGAGAAGTTCTCGGGCATGGACGAGCTCTCCGGTCCTGAGTGCCACGATGCTTTCCAGAAGCAGAAGATCTTCACTGCGGGCGCCCGCGCTTTTCAGTGATCGGAGCGTGCGCTCTACGCCTTCAATGTCTCTGCGTTGCAGCTGCGCCTGTGCGAGCTTTCGGAGCGCCGGAAGTCCGCCGTCATTTTCTACCGATGCTCTGTACTCCTTCTCCGCGCCGGCCCAGTCGCCCTTGAGTGCCAGTAGATCTCCCTGCCGCAGGTGGAGGAGGGCGCGATCGCGAGGGTCGATCGCGGCCGTCGGCATGATCGAAGGCGTGAGATCCGAAAGCGTCACGCCGCTGCCTCCGTCGGGGGATTGCAGCATCTGCGCGGATTCCCGGAGCTGCCACCACACCAATGCCAGTACGCCCGCCGCGCACAAAAGGGCGAAGCCGACGGGGATGGCGATACGTGCGGGGACTTTCATTGGTGTTAGCCTAACAAAAAATGGCTAAATGGTTAAATGGTTCGCAAGCGATGGGTGATCATTACAAAGGAAAACGCAAAAATTGCTTGCTAGCCATTTAACCATTTAGCCATTCAACAATTGCAGTGATTATTTTTCCACCCTCGGACTGAGTTCTCCATCCTCCGTACTCTCCGATGCCACATGCGCGCGGGCTGCGGCCTGGGCGATGTGCTTCGGAAGAACGTTTTCCACGGCACCCCACTTGGCTTCCATGTCTTCCGGAAGAAGGATCGTTACTTGGTCGCCGACTTC
>JBBTVH010000157.1:0-1547 GCA_038063355.1 Patescibacteria group bacterium
TGCCGGAGGTCCTGGATCTTGGGAAGAACGTTTTCGATGAACGTTTGCCCGCCTTTGCCGGGGTGAACGGTCATACAGAGGATGAGATCAACGTCCATCGTCTGGATGGCATCGAGAGGCGTTTCGGGGTTGATGGCGATCCCTGCGGTGCATCCCTTCTTGCGAATGAGGGCGACGAGGCGTTCCTGATCCGCCCGTTCGGGCACTGCTTCGGCATGGAAGGTGATGTGGGCGGCGCCCGCTTCCACGAATTCATCGATGCGCTCGGCGGGGTTTGCAACCATCAGATGGACATCCAAAGGAAGCTTCGTTTTGAGAGACTTCAGCACCGGTGCGCCGAAGCTGAGGTTTTCCACGAAATGCCCATCCATCACATCCACCTGAAGCCAGTCGGCAGTTGCTACCGAATCCACCTCTTGCTGCAGCTTGCCAAAGTCGGCAGCGAGAATCGACGGGGTGATCAGAATCTTAGGAGAAGGCACGGGCCAATTGAGAATTGAAAATTGAAAATGTAAAATTGAAAATGACGTTGTGCGTACAGTATCCCCTCTAATTTTCAATTTTCAATTTTCAATTTTCCATTATTCCAGATCTTCAATCCTCTTGAGGTGTCTCCCCCCCTCAAATTCTGTAGAGAGAAATACATCCACACACTTCTTCGCAACCTCCGGCTTGGTCAATCTTCCCCCTAGGCACATCACATTCGCGTCATTGTGCTCCCGCGCAAGCTTCGCCGTTTCTTCGCTCCAGATCACTGCAGCACGGATGCCCTTCACTTTATTGGCCGCCATGGCCTCGCCGTTGCCGCTGCCACCAAGAAAGATTCCCGAGCAGCCGTATTCCAGCACCGCTGCGGCCCCCGTACGCATGATCGCCGGATAATCGACGGGGTCTTCCGATTGCGTTCCCACATCTACCGTATCGATCCCCTTCTTTTGGAGATATTCTTTGAGGATCTCCTTTAAGGGGAATCCGGCATGGTCGGCGGCCAGGATGACGCGGGAGGGGAGGGGCATGGCGCGAGTGTATCAGATACCTGCCTTACCAGTTCCGTCAACCGCCCCAAGGTACCAAGCCAAAAGATCGTTCTTCGCCGGGAAACGCCTGGCTGTGCCAGAAGTCCGGACTTCTGCGACATCGAGACCGGAACATCTGCGACATACGCACCGCGGACATCCGGGTGAAATGCGACATTCGACAATATATCAGTATTCATGTCAATACGGCTTGATATCCTGTAGTTGCTGCGCTCGACGCTGGCACGTCAGACGGCGGGAAATCCTCCGTGAACCGGGCCTGCCGCTCGGGGGTTCCACGGCGTTGCAGATGTCTGTCGCAGGACGTGACAGGAGCGTTGCAGGATGCGACAAAACCTGCTACAATGATGTGATTTGGTCGCGCGCGTAGAGGAAGCACGAAAAAACTCCAGCACCAACATCGCACATCGCCACACACCCACACACCCACACACCCACACACCCACACACAACTTGATGCACCGCATCGCCTTCACCGCAGACCAGCTCCGCAGCCTCCTCGCCGAGGCG
>JBBTVH010000158.1:0-1157 GCA_038063355.1 Patescibacteria group bacterium
TAGTCGTGAAGGAGATTGTAGAGGGGCTGCATGGAAAGGATCATACAACAAACAACAATGGTGTGTGGCGGCCATCCGTAGAGACGTCCGGCCGGACGTCTCTACACCGCCGCCACATCACACACACCCCGATACGGACAATATTTGCACACAGCCACCGCCGGCGTCGGCACGAAATCCTTTTCTGCAATGCGCCCGTGGATCGCGCCGATCTGCTTCACGGCATCACGCACCTGACCCTCATTGCGCGTCGTTTGGATTTCGAGAACGCCGTCCTCGGTGATATGCAGCAGAGATAATACCGCCGGCAGTTCTCCGAAATCCTCCAGAGTCGCAAGCGCGTAGATGGAAAGCTGCAGGTCGGCATCCACTTCCGCCTGCGTCCGGGGCTTCGATGTTTTAAAATCGATGACGTGCAAGCCCTCGGGCGTGCGCTCGATGCGGTCGAACCTCCCGGTGAGGACGATTTGCGATTGGCGATTGATGATTTGCGATTTTTTGTCATTGCTCATTGCTAATTCCTCATTGTTCATTTGTACCGAGAAGCCCTTCTCCACCGCCACCACTTCGCGCGGCAACTCGCTCCACCAGGAATAAAAATACGTCATCAACTCTTCTCCGCGCATCCTTGCTGCATCCGCTTCGACGCGCGTGGAAAAAGAATTCAGCGGAAAGTTCTCGTGCCAGATCTTCTCCAATGCCCCTAATGAAAGGGCTGATACCTGAGGTACGACAGACTCAGTGAACATCTCCATCTGCTTTGTTGAATTCTCAATTCTCCATTCTCCATTCTCAATTTCTCGCTCACCCCATTTTTTGAGCGTGTTATGCACAGCCGAGCCAAATGCTTCGCCTGGTGAAATCCCCTTCGGGATTTTCTTCACGTAGAGATACTCGTACTGGCGCGGGCAGCGGCGATAGGTTGATAGCTGGGTGAAGCTCAGGGGCATACACGGAGTATACCGCTCTCCTGCAGGTCTGAGATCTCAATACAACTTCACTCACGCCGCTTGTTTGCGCTCAGCGGCGACTGCCACCCGGCGCATCATCCCCATGGGCGTCAGTATTTCCGAAGCCGGTTCAGTGCTATGTCTTCCCGGTTTGTTGATTTTCCGTCGCTGGTCATCGGCGACACGCTGCAGCAGGTCTTCCTGATG
>JBBTVH010000159.1:0-975 GCA_038063355.1 Patescibacteria group bacterium
CCGGTTCCCTCCTTGTCGACGGCTCCTCCGTCTACTTCAACTCCTTTGCCAACTGCACCGCCCTCGAGACCGTCAACGGTCTTCTTACGTGCGGTACCGACGGCGGCGGAAGCGTGGTCGCAGGACAGGGCATCACGGTGAGCGGCGATGTCGTGAGTCTCTCCACCTCTTTCTCCGGCACCGCGCTTGAAATCCTCGGCACCGCATCGGGTCGGACACTCTTTGCCAATGACACATTGTCTTCCTCCGGGAATCTCATCATCGAGTCTCTTATCAAGAGGGGATCGGGAGCCGTTTCCGTTCTTTCCGCCGAGTACCAGACCGGCGCGTACCTCTTTGCATCCGGAGCCTCGGTTTTGGCGCTCGAAAGTTACACGCAGAACCGCTTCGGCGAGCAGACAATCGCGCCGAATATTCTCTTCGGGTACAAAGGCGTCTTCGATACGAACCTCTATCGCAGTTCCGGCAATACACTCCGGACGGACGATCAGTTCCTCATCACAACCGATAATGCCTTCAACCGGTCGGCCCTCAAGATCGATACTGCCGAGTCTACGACGGGTCAGGCGGTATTTGAGGTGTTCTCCGATGTCACCTCGGCCCAGAACCTCGTGTTCAAGTTCACCGCCGGTGGTGCTGCCACCGCCGACGGCAACTTCACCGGTGGCGGCGCCGACTACGCCGAGTACTTCTACACATCCACGCCCGATCTGGAATTCGGAGAAGTCGTCTGTATCGATGTGCTCAAGGACAACACCGTCAAGCGCTGCACCGCCGAAGCGGACAGCAATGTCATGGGAATCGTCTCGAGTGCAGATCAGGCGGCTTTCATCGGCAATAAGTTCAGCGGCGCGGAAGGATTCGAAGTGCCCGGAACCGTGCTCGTGGGTCTCATCGGACAACTCTCCACCAAAGCCATTGTAGAGAAAGACAATTCCGGAACAGGACAACTTCTCATCATTCGTCCCGGTGACG
>JBBTVH010000159.1:985-1343 GCA_038063355.1 Patescibacteria group bacterium
GGTGACGCTCTGACGCCTTCCAGGATTCCGGGCGTCGTCCGTAAGGCGCGCGCTGGAGAACCGACGGTGGGCGTTGCCCTCAGCGGCCTCACGAAAGGTGAAGGAAGGATCGATGTCCTCATTGCCCGCAGCAACAGCTCGCTTGCTGCCGATGCGGTGTCCGATCGCGTACTCCAGACGATTCAGGATCTGCAGATCGCCGATGAAGTGCAGATCATGGTCGACAATGCGATGGAAGATCTTGATCTCGGTGATGCCGTGAAGAAGGAATTCACGGCACAACTCACGAACTTCGATCTCAACACCAACGTCGAGAGCATCGTCGAAAGAATGCTCAGGAGGAAGGAATCCGAAGCGT
>JBBTVH010000160.1:0-17720 GCA_038063355.1 Patescibacteria group bacterium
GTGGAAGTACCATACTCACCAGATCGCTGCGCTACGGATGGCAAGCCAATCACGTGCGAAGGTTGGCTTACGGTTGGCAAGCCACCGGTGCGAAGGTTGGCTGATGTTTTTGCGGGATTAGTACAGTGGTAGTACGCGAGCTTCCCAAGCTTGAGACGCGGGTTCGATTCCCGTATCCCGCTCCAAGGAAAATTGATATATTGATTCAATGAGAGTTCTGAGTTTTTGGCTTGATAGCAAGTTTCATCCACCTAGCGAAGAAGAGATTCTTGCCTGGGCACATGATCCAAATTCTTCTTTGGCCAATGACGAGTGGGACTATGATTTTGAGCATTGGATCTTTGGGGACAAAACGGAAACTGATAGGCATTTATCTTTTATTTTGCATTTAGCCGTCGATACGGAATGTAGGGAAAGGGCACGGAATTCAATTGCTCATGTTCTTGGCTTACATGCAGAAATCCTAATAGCTGAGGAGAAAATGGAAGAAATTGATTCATTCCTCAAAACACTTTCCTCGCAAAGTGACCAAAACCTTGATGATGTTGTTCATAAATATAAAGAAATACTGTCCCTACCTCGATCTTGGAGGCAGAGAGCAATGATGGATGGCATCAAGACTGCAAGAGAACAAATGGCAAAAGCTGAAAAGGACGGTTGGTGGAGTCCGGATAAAAATTAAGATCAGTTCCTCATAAGCTCCAGTATCCCGCTCCATTGACAATTATTCTATAATATATACAATATCATTAGAACTTACCTCCAACTACTTATGAATACTCTAGGACCAAAAATGAGTGAAGCTCAAAGAGTCGCTATAGAAATGATGACTAGCCACATTGAGCAAGAACTTGTAAAAGAGGAACCAAATATGAAAAGCAAAATTTCAATAGCTGCTGTTCAGGCACTCCAAAGAAATCATCTAGACCTTAAACTAAGCAATGAAGAGAAAGGGGATAAACTGAGCTTGGATATGATTGAATCCATTGCTCAAAAGGGTAGGGCATTTTTGGATACGTTAGATACTTAAAAGAGCTTCATAGCACTACCTCGCTCCATCCGGCTACGCTCTTACGGGAGCTACGCCGAGATTTCGCTATGTGCGATCGATATGCCAGATGCCTCGGCGTAGCCCGAAGGCGATGCCGGGCAGTTCCTCATAAGCTCCAGTATCCCGCTCCAAGATTTGATTTTCTGTTTTTTGACCGACAAGTTTGTGGGCCGCACGAAGTATCGCCCATTGGTTTTGCGGCGCAACGGCGTCGCTTTCTGACGCTTTGAAGCCCGCCTGTCCGCCCGCCAAGACGAGGTTCGAGCCGAACACTTGTTCGGCAGCAACCTTTGTATTGAAAAGGTTGCTATCCCTTGCGGTTTTCTCAAGAGCGGATTGTGTTTTGTCTTTATCGAGTCTGGTTTGTAATTTCTCCGCCCAATCCGTTCGCAAAGAAATTTTCTGAAGCAGAGAGAAGAGTTGCTTGTCTAGCTCCTCTTGCCGAATACAGGGCTCGGGACATTTAAAGTTTTTACGCTTTTTCGTGCAGTGATAATACGTGTAATAGTGTTCGTTGCCGTTCTTTTGTTTCTTAACCCTGTATTCGCCCGTGATCATCATGCCACACGAGCCACATCGAAGGAGTCCGCAGAACACTTGCGGCTCCGGTTTGGCTTTGTGTCTCGGTCGTCCTCTCTGTTTCATGACTTCTTGAACTTTATCAAAAAGTTTTTTGGCGATGATTGGCTCGTATTTTCCTTCGTGGATTTCCCCAGCGTAGCGGAATAGGCCGGTGTAAAAAGGATTTTGCATGATAAAAGACGCTCTGGTGATATGGATTCTCTTGCCGCTTCTTGAAAGGATATTGTGCTGTGCCAAAAAATCAGAGACATCTTTGAGCCTGTGATTTCCCTCGGCGTACAATTCAAACGCTTGGCGAATGATAGGAGCGCTTTTTTTGTCCACGATAACACTTTTGGTACGCGAGTCGTTGATATATCCCACGGGAGCAAAAGATGGATATTCGCCACGCCTCACTTTTTGGCGCAAGCCTCGTTTGGTGTTTTCGGAAAGAGCATCCACATAGTATTTGCTTTGTCCAAAAGAGATGTTCAACACAAATTTTCCTTGCGGTGTCGGTTCAAACCAAAACTGCACGAACTTCAATGTTGCGAGTACACCTGTATCCACAAGGTAAATTATTTTTCCGCCATCAACAGAATTGCGCGCTAATCTATACCGGGTGCCAGGCCAAAATTCCGTTTGCTTCTCTGGCCTCAATGCGCTTAAGCATTTCGTTGAATATCGGACAACCTGGAATTTTGGCTGATTGTTTTTCCACTAGCTCCTCGACTATTCCTACTTTTTCTTGTTTGCCATAGGCGCGCAATTCTGTGATCTGTGCTTCAATCGAAAGCACCTGTTTATCTTCTATGTCAGTGGACTTGCGGGCATGCAAAAAGAATTTTTGCGCGGAGACATTTTGCATGCAGTCATTGTAGCAAAAATTCTTTTCTTGTGGGCGAAGCAGCTACAAAACCGTACGGGATCTCGAACCTCGTCTTGGCGGGCGGACAGGCGGGCTTCAAAGCGTCAGAAAGCGACGCCGTTGCGCCGCAAAACCAATGGGCGATACTTCGTGCGGCCCACAAACTTGTCGGTCAAAAAACAGAAAATCAAATCTTGGAGGGATTATACGACTGCGCTCGAACCTATTTTATTAAAAATTCCTGAAATTCGCTCACCACACAACGCCTCCGCCACCGTGCCCCCAACCATTGTAATGCGCCCTATACGTGTTACCCTCACGGTATGGTACTTCAATCTAAAATTATCGTGGCGATTGTGGGATTGATCATTGTTGGCACTGTCGGCACGGTCGCCTACCGTGCCTCGGAACAACGGCGCGTGGAATCTATGGTACCCTTAGCACCATCGCCGCTCGTAGCTGTTGATACACCGGTAGAAGCGCCAAAGACCGCAGTTGACACTATTGCGCCAACACCTACAGAAACGGTTCAGGCGGCAAAAGCATGGAAGACTTACACAAGCAATGCTTTGCATTTCTCGGTGCTCTATCCACAGAGGACTGTGATGGGTTCAACAGAGCAGTTGACTTTGGAACATGACGGTCGCCAACGATCAGGCTTGGTCTATGTACCCACGTCACTATCTCGACAAACCCTTGGCGACAAAGTGGTTCCCTTGGTGATGGTACTGCATGGCGGACATGGATCGGCCGAGAAGACTCAGTCGCGAAACCCTTCGAGGTTTCGATATTCCTTCGACTATCTGGCAGATCGCGATGGCTTCATCACGGTCTATCCCCAAGGCGTCGGTTCCAATTGGAATGATGGGCGTGATGTCAACACCAACGAATCGTTACGAGAGAATGTCGATGACGTAGGCTTCTTAACAAAACTCGTTGATCTACTGATCGAAAAGTATCCAATTGATGCCGACCGGGTCTACGTGACGGGAGCGTCCAACGGGGGCACCATGACGTTGCGACTTGCGGAAGAAGCGACCTCGAAATGGGCGGCCGTTGCCTCGGTGATCGCGTCGATTCCCAGCAATCGATTTGCAAAATATTCACCAAAGGGACGACTGCCAATCCTCATAATGAATGCTACGGCGGACCCGCTGATTCTTTGGAAGGGAGGCTCCAGCACCGCCACCCGTAAAGACATCGGGAGTGTTATTCCAACGCCAGATCTTGTGCAGTTTTGGGTTATGCACAATGGCGTTCTAGGAAAAACTGAGAGAGTTCAGATCCCAAATCTCGCTGCCGAAGATGGTTGTCGCGCCGAAAAGATTTTTTATCCGGAACGAGGGACGGACACGGCAGCCGTCGTCCTCTATACTCTTTTTGACGCCGGTCACGCGGTGCCGAACCGCGAAGTCCCATCTCAGCCAATGTCCGTCAGAATGATGGGCAAGGTCTGCATGGACTTTGACGCGACAGCCGAAGTTTGGGAATTCTTCAAACAGCATCACAGAAAGAGTTCGGCACCGTAAAATTCGACGCATCAAAAGTTATGCCGACGGCACTTCAGGCGTGCGGAATGGAACATTCCAACACATCCGAGATCATCGTGTAAGCTATGAAGTAAGCCTAGATGCATGGGGGGTCGGGGTGTACCGCTCACCACACAACGCCATCGCCACCGTACCTCACCTCCGCCCGTCGGTCTTCACACGATGGGGCAATCTGCAAAGCCTCAAGTGCTCTCATCGCGGTGTCCACTTCTCCAGTTTGGATCGTGGCATCTGAGTCGTAGAGACCTCCCGTCCAAATCTTTCCGATGGCATCGCGGACTTCCTGCTTTTCTTTAAAAGATGCGGGAATATTGCCGAATACCGTGCATATGCGAGCGCGCCGTTCCTGCGGAGTCAAATGATCACTATGATCGCCGGGTCGAGAAGCTTTAGGCATAGCGATACAGGGAATTATACCGTCACCGTGAGGAGAACCGGCAGGTGATCTGACAGACGTGCGTTGTTTAACACTTCGGCATGGACATCCACGATGTCTCCCGAGCAGAGGAAAAGATCGAGAGGTTTCTTTGGATGACATGCGGGGAAGGTTTGATTGTGTGCCGGGCGGACGATCCGGAGATTGCTGTGCTTGATCAGCGAATTCAATTCCTTGCTCCCGCCGAAGTCATTGAAGTCGCCGCAGACGATGGCGCGCTTGCGGCCCTTCACCAGCTGCGCGATTTCCTCAAACTGCTGCTGGCGAACGGAAGCATGCAGCGAGTAGTGCCCGATGAGGAGTGAGAACTCGTTTTTGACGTTCACGTCGTAGAGGAGCTTTTTGGTGCCGTGCTTGAACTGCCGGACGGTGCAGGGGAGGCGGTCGAGGGCAAAGACCCCGTTGCAGTTGTCGCGAAAGAAGGGGAGGCGTCGGAGCACCGAGGTATTGCCGTACTTGGGATCGACGTGCTTGCAGTGGTAGGCGGCAAAGGTCTTGAGAAGCATCGGGTCGTGATGCATCTCGAGCACGCAGCAGATATCGGGCTGCACGGATTTAATCAGGCTTTGGAACTCTTCCCGCACCCTGGACTGCACCTTTTCGGGGGTATGCACGTAGCGCCACGAATCCAGCAAATACTGCTTCCACGAGCCGTCTAAGCCCGTTTCGTAGCCCAGGTTCAAAAGCAGGATGCGATGGGTGTGCATTTGTCAATATTATACAATATTTCCTTATAAACAGCAAATTCTCAGGGAAAGGCAAATATGGTAGAATACTTTGATGCATATTCGTCTTCTCATGGCGGCAATCCTCATTGTTGCCCCGGCAATTTCCCTCGCATCCTCAGCGCCTGCCTCCGCTCCTTCGCAGCAGCGTGGAGATGTCACGCTCATGGCCCCGCTCGGAACGGCCGCGAGCATAAGTCCGGGTGGCAACGCTCTCTTCGATTACTTTACCGAATCGCTGGGGTGGCTGCAGGAAGTGGCGGTGGGCGTCGTCATTTTGTGGCTTCTCTTCGCCGGCGTCATGATCATGATTTCCGGAAACGATCAGGGAAAGCGCACGCAGGCGAAGGAGCACGCCGTCGCAGCCATCATCGGTCTTGTGATGCTTTTCCTTTTCGGATTCATTCTTTCCGTTCTCAACGCCAGCTTTTTCCAGCAATGAAAAACAAATTCATCCTCGCCGGCGTCTTCTGCGGCATCATCGCCGCCTCTGCGGCTGTTGCTGCCCCCTATCCCCTCACGGATCCGTGTACATATCTTGGCGGCGGAGGCCGCTGCGGCACCTCCACGGCGGGGGTCATCAATATGGTGAATACAGCCATCGTCGCTATCGCTACGTTGTTAGCGCTGGGAGGAGGAGCGCTTGCTGTCCTCTATGTGGTGATAGGAGGGTTCCAGATGCTTCTTTCCTACGGCGACGACAGCAAGTTCACGCGCGGCAAAACGAGCATTATCTGGGCTCTCGTCGGATTCGGTTTGGTGCTCGGATCCCAGATGATTGTGAACTTCATCGCGGCGCAGGCGAGCATCGCGGCCGGAGCCCCCGCTCCCATTCTCAAGCTCATGGAAGTGGTCGTCTCCACCATCCTCGGCCTGCTCAACGTCTTCTTTGTCATCATCATCATGACCGCCGGCATCCGCGCTATTATCAGCCGCGGCAAGCAGGAGCAGTACACGCAGGCGAAGCATGCCGTGGGGTACGCCATCGCAGGCGCGCTCATCATGAACCTTGCGCGCGCTCTCGCCCACGCCGTTCTCAATGCCCTCGGATGATCCTCCGCATTCTTCTTGCACTGGCCATGCTCCCTTCAACCGCCTTTGCGTTGGTGTGGCAACCGCGGTGGGACAAATTCCGCAATCCCATTGCAGGCGTCGGCGCCGGATCCGGCACGAACTTTCTCAACGATCTTGCCGACGGCTGGTACAACTTTCTCTTCGGCCTCGTGATGGGCACCTGCGTTATCGCCGTGATCTGGGGCGCGAGCACCATGCAGGGCACGGCGATCGACGAAGGCAATAAGGAGAACGGCAAAAAGATCATCGTCGGGGCGCTTACGGGACTGGTGCTTGCCATTTTGGCAGCGGGCATCGTGAACTTTGCCGACGGCTTCCTGGATGCGACGAACTTTCCGGCTTGTCCCAACGGAGCTGGCCCGGGATGTCCTTAGCACGGAAAAGGGCAATAAGGGATTGAAGGGGAATAAGGGATTATCCCTTCCATCCCTTATTTCTCTTCGATCCCTTCTCTTGTATCTTTCTTCCGATGGCACGGCAGTACATTACGACGGCAATTGATTATCCGAATGCCGCTCCGCACATGGGTCATGTGCTGGAGAAGGTTCTTGCGGATGTCTGTGCCCGGTGGATGCGGTTGCGGGGAGACGAAGTGCGGTTTCAGATCGGCACCGACGAACACGGCATCAAGATCCAGCAGACCGCGGACAAGGAGAAGATGACACCGAAGGCGCTCGTGGACCGCAATGTGCCGCTCTTCGAAGATCTCTACAAACGCCTCGGGATTTCGAGCGACGTTTTCATCCGCACGTCGGATCAAACAAAGCACTGGCCCACCGTGATCGAGCTTTGGAAACGCCTGGAGAAAGCGGGGATGCTCGAGAAGCGTACGTATACCGGACTCTATTGTTCGGGATGCGATCGGTTTCTGATGAAGAAAGATCTCGTCGATGGCGTATGTGATATCCATAAGAAGCCTCCGGAAGAAGTGAAAGAGGAGAACTATTTTTTCCTGCTTTCCAAAGAAGCGGCGTGGCTCAAGAAACTTCTCAAGAAAGAATATCGAATCGTTCCGGAATTCCGGGAAAACGAAACATTGTCGTTGATCGACCAGGGACTCGAAGACGTTTCTTTCTCGCGTCCGAAATCTTCACTTGCATGGGGCATTCCGGTTCCCGGAGATGAGCAGCAGACGATGTACGTGTGGTGTGACGCGCTCACGAACTATATCTCGGGACTCGGATATTTTACGGATCATGAAGAGAAGCACTATTGGGAGGATGCGACCGTGACACACGTCATCGGAAAAGATATCGCGCGGTTCCATGCGCTTATTTGGCCGGCGATGCTCAAGCATGCGGGTGTCCGGACGCCGGATCGGCTTTTGATCCACGGATTTCTCACCAGTGAAGGACAGAAGATGAGTAAAAGCACGGGCAATGTTGTTGTTCCGGATGACGTGCTCGCGAAGTTTCTGGGCAATCCCGATCCGCTCAGGTTCTACCTCAGCCATGAAGTGCCGGTTGGCAATGACGGCGATTTCTCCTGGAAGCGGATCGAAGAACTCTACGACAGCAAGCTCCGCAATCAACTGGGAAATCTCCTCAATCGCGTTTTGGTTCTGCTCCAGAAAGAAGGCGGTGCAATTGTTCTCCCACAGGATCATGCAAAAGACACGAAGCAGTGCTGCGAGGGGTGGAAACGGTACGGCGTATCGATGGATCGCATGGAGGTGCATCTGGGGATCCAGCAGGCCTTCGAACTGATCGCTGCGCTCAATGGCGGCATCGATACGGCGAAGCCCTGGACGCTCAAGGGCGCCGAGAAAGTGGAGCTTCTTGGACGCTTCGCGGAATCCCTTCGCCACGCAGCGCTGCTTTTGTTGCCCTTTATCCCCGAGACCGCACAGAACATGAGCGCACAGCTCGGCGTTCCCTATGCAGAGAAAATGCTTCAGAAGGACTTCGTCATATCGGAAGACATGCGTACATTCGGAGGAGTTCCTTCTTGGAAGACCATTGGCACACCTGCTATCCTGTTTGCACCTCTCTCCTGAGAAAGCGGTGTGGGACGCAGCGTAAGCGCTGGGCGACGACATCGGCGGCAGGACAGAGCTCTCTACTCTCTTCCTTTTCTTTTATGTTCGATCCCATGTCTGAGCTTACCGGTACCGGCGGCGGATTCGGCGATGATCAGCCCGCACCTGCAGCCTCCCGCCCCCCTCGCGCCCCTGGTGGAGCAGGCGGTCGCTTTGCCGACGAGATTCACTCCATCACGATTCACGGACGCCAGCGCACGTTCTATATCGATCTGAAGCAGAGCGGCAACGGCAAGTTCTTCAAGGTTTCCGAGAAGTCCCGTGGAGGACAGAAGACGACGATCATGTTCGATGCGGAAGATCTTCCGAAATTTGTGGAAGCGTTGCAGGAGATGCAGACGAAACTGAATTAGCTTCATAGCTTCTTGGCTTCTTAGGATGCATGTTGAAGAAGAGTGCGCACCCCTAAGAAGCTAAGAAGCCAAGAAGCTTCTTCAGGGAGCCATTGCCTCGCTCACATTCAAATTAATATTTACAGAGGCACTCCTCTCCATCAGCAGCGCCACAATCTTCGCGGCTTCAGCGCGGGTAATGGGATCTCCCGCACGGAAGGTGTTATCGGCGTACCCGTCGATGATGTCTTGTGCGTAGGCAATCTTGAGGATCTCTTTGTACCACGCATCCTCGGGAACATCGGAAAAGGGAAGATCAGCCTCGGATCCGGTGGGCTGCATTCCCGTCGCCCGCAGGAGCATCGCTATCGCTTCCGCGCGGTTGACTACGATATCGGGGCGGAAGTCGCCTTCGGGATAGCCTTCCACGATGCCGCGATCGAGCCCGGTGTATATCACCCGCGAACGCCGGCGCAGATCTTCCGACGCATCCATCGGCACGATCTCGGGAACGTCGGTGAACGATCGCGCGGCGGCGACTCCTTCCGTCCTCCAGGGCGCGCACGTGGACATCAACGTGATTTTGAGAAGTTCGTAGCGGGAAATTTCCCGGTCGGGGAGGAAGTAACGGCTTCCTTCGAAGAGATACCCTTCGACGATCGATTTCTTGTCTACGATCGTCTGTGTGCGATGGAGTAGCTCGATGAATCGCTCTCCCCAATGGCCTGCGGCATCGGGAAATCTTGCAGGCGCAGGATCCATCAATGCGAGGCACGGCGCGGCCGTAGGGTCCGTTTCCTGTGCCACTTCTTCGCCGTCGGTCACACCGTCGAGATCCGTATCGGGATTCTCGGGATCCGTCTGCTTCTGGAATTCTTCAGTATTCGTGAGACCGTCTTCATCGGGATCTTCCGCCGCGTCGGGCACTTCCGGGTTTTGGGCATGCAGTCGCTCGTATTCGTCGGGAATGCCGTCTTTATCGAGGTCCGCCTTGTACCGCGCATCGAGCGGGAACGGGTCTTCCTTGTCGCCGACGCCGTCATTGTCCGTGTCGGCTTTCGAGGGGTTCGTGCGCTTCTCGAATTCCTCGCCATTCGTCAGCCCGTCCTCATCCTTGTCCCAAGTGAAATCATCCACTTGCAAAAGCGGGTTTCTGCCTGCGCGCACTTCGGCGCCGTCCGCTTCCCCGCCGCGGTCCGTATCGGCGTTCATCCGGTCCGTCTCATAACTATCCATGCGGTTGTTGCCGTTGACGTCTTCCAGGACATCTCTGAGCCCGTCGCCATCGGTATCACCGGGAGTCGCAGGACCGGCGTAGGCGATAGGAAAGGCCAGAAGGAGAATGATCAGCAGGAGGTGCACGGGAGTATTCTCTGCGATGTTTGCGGTGTTGGAAAGCTGGCGAATGGGTGTAGGGGCATTGCGCGCAATGCCCCTACGGATGCCGCTTTTCTCTATGCATGCTTTCCCCGCTTCCATTCCTAGCCGCTCATCGGTTTTCCTCCGGCAGGTTGCACGGTCAAAAGATACAAGGTCGTATCATCCTTGCAGGGCAGGGGAACGGCGCCTGGAGCCGATTGCAGTGCTGACTCCAGAATCTTGAGCGAGCCTTCCATCGTTACTCCCGGCCAGGGATGAAAGGCGCGGACACGACGATCGATCTCGATTGCCGTCATCAAGGAAGGGTCCACCGCGCCGCTCGCGCGCGTCAGTTTTTTGCAGAGTGTCACGCCGGACTCCGTTTGAGGCTTGGGTTTAGCGTCACTCAGAAGCGTTTGGACGAGGAGATGCGCCCCTGTCTTCGCAAGACGATCATGGAGTTCTGTGAATGTTTCGCGCGCTCCGATCCTTGTTTTTTCCTGCGCAAGAATCGGCCCTTCATCGAGTGCTTTCACCATCCGTTGGACGGCGACGCCGGTTTCACTGTCTCCGGCGAGGATCGCGTGCTGGATCGGGGAAGCGCCGCGCCAGCGGGGGAGCAAAGAGGCGTGGACGTTGACCGGAGCGATCTTCGGAAGCGCAAGGAGGGGCTCTTTGAGCAGCTGACCGTAGGCGACGACGACGAGGAAGTCGGGCGTAGGGCGTAGGGGGTTGGGCGTAGGCATTTCCTCTTTATTGATATCCGCAGGTTGCCACACGGGAATACCCAGCTTCTCCGCGGCGACCTTCACCGGTGGCGGCGTCACAATGCCTTTACGGCCGACAGGTTTATCGGGCTGAGTGATAACGAGGTCGATCATGAACGACGGATTGTCTGCAAGCGCCTTGAGAGAAGGGACAGCAAATGCGGGCGTTCCGGCGAAGAGGATGTGGAGGGGGGTAACTGGGGTCATCTCTTTTCATTGTACTGCAAGGATGCAGAAGATTCAGAGGATTCAAACGATTCAAAGGAGTACCATGGCAGTGGTTCCCTTGAATCGTTTGAATCGTTTTAATCCTTTGAATCTTTTCTATGCCTCGTCGTCCCGAAATGCTCGCATCGGAAATCCGCCGACTCATTGCACCGGCGCTGCGTGAGTGTCCGCCGGAATGCGGCATTGTCACGATCACGGAAGTGGATGTGACGTCCGGTCTCGATCTCATCACGATCCATCTGAGTGCGCTCCAGAATGCTCCGGCGGCTATCGCGTTTATGGAAGAAAGGAGCGGGGAACTCCGCCATGCGCTCACCGCCCTCCATCTGCATCGTCTTCCGGAACTCCGGTTTATGATCGACGGAAGAAGCGAGCGGGGGAGCAGGATTGAAAAGTTACTCGATGGGGAATCGTGAATGGTGGATGGTGGATGGGGAGTGGGGAGTGGGGCGAGATTGTGAGTAGTTGGGTAGGCATTTGTTTGCGAGAGCGCATCGGTGGATATCGCGCAACACCACATCGTTGCCGCGCATTGCATCTGTCATAGAATCATTCCCTTTACCATGCATATTCCGATCGACGAGGCACGGCGCGCGCAGGAGATCATCGCCTCCGCGCCCCGTGTCGTCTGCGTCTGCCACCGTAATCCCGACGGCGATGCGATCGGGTCGCTTCTTGGGATGGCGCATCTACTCGAGCAGCAGTACCCGGGCAAGGCGGTCATCTTCCAGTGCGTGGACCGGGCGCCCTCGACCTTCCGTTTTCTTCCCGGGGCGCTGCGGATCGTTCACGACTACGCGTATCAGCCAGGAGACGCCGCGATCATTCTCGACTGCGGCGAACCGAAGCTCACGGAGATGCAAGTGACGCATCCGATGCTCTTCGATGGCACGATGCCCACCATCGCATTTGATCATCACTACAAAAATCCCATGTTCGCTTCGGTGAATTTGGTGTTTCCCGATGCTGCTTCCACCTGTGAGATCGTCGTGGGGTTCGCCGATACGCTGGGGTGGCATCTTTCCGCGGATATCGCGACCTGCCTGCTCACAGGCGTGTATACCGATACGGGAGGTCTGCTCCATAGCAATACAACGTCGGGCGTCTACCGCACCGTTGCACGGCTCCTGCGATCCGGCGCGCGGCGCCAAGCAGTGGTTACGGCGGTATTCAGAACAGGAAAGATGAGCACGCTGAAGCTCTGGGGCAGAGTGCTTGAAAAGATTTCCCTTACGAGCGAAGGGGGTGCCATCTCGGCCGTCACCGAGGGCGATTTCCGGGCTTCCGGCGCCGATTATTCCGAGCTTACCGGTGCCATCGACTACGTGAACGCTGTCCCGGGCATGCGGTTCTCCCTCATCCTTTCCGAACGTGACGGCACCGTCAAAGGATCACTGCGCACGCTCCGTGACGACGTCGACGTCTCCGCGATGGCCGCGAAGTTCAGTGGGGGCGGACACAAGAAGGCGGCGGGGTTTGCACTTCCGGGCAAGCTCAAACCGGAACTCCGGTGGAAGGTGGAGCAGACGGGGGAGGAGCAGGGGAGGGAGGCTTTGCACCACCCGCAGGCTCTTCTTTTACCTCAAGCGTCTCACCAGATGGACTAATCTCTGTGGCCGTCGCGAGAGGCTTGCCGTCCTTGTTCGGACTGAATCCTCCGAAGAGTTCGGTCTGCTCTTTATGCTGCGCCGTCGCCAGTTCTTCTGCCGCAAGCTTCGACTTCTTTCCGGCTTTGAGCGCGAGCACCTCTTCCGGCTTGGTCGTAATGATGCGCTGTTCCTCGGGGCTCGCTACGATCTGGATGGCAACGTGCTTGTTGCCGGCGAAGAAGAGGCCCTGTCCCACATCGGAGTTGAGAAGCAGGTACTTCTCGCCGTCCGTGAGGTAGAAGAGTTTTTGTAAGTTGTCCACCGCCGAAGCAGATTGCTTGAGGAGGATCTGCAGCGCGGCGTTGGTGATGATCGGTTTTCCGTAGGGAGAGCCCACGAAGTCCTCCACGTCCTGCGTGATCGTGGTGATGCCGAGGTAGTACTTGCGGGCGCGCTTGATGAGCCCGTAGAGGAAGCGCGCGGAATCGTCGTGCTGGAGTAGGTTCCACGCCTCGTCGATTACTAGGAAGCGGCGCTTGAGCTCGGCGCGGATGCGGTTCCAGAGGAAGTTCAAAATCACATACATCGCGATCGGCCTGAGCTGCTCCTCTAGGTCGCGGATCTGGAAGACGATCATCTGGTTACTCAGCTCGACGTTCGTCTGCTTGTCGAAGAGTCCGGCGTAGCTGCCGTCGGTGTATTTCTTCAGCGTCTGTGCCATGTTCTCGCCGCCCTGCGTGGTCATGAGCACATCGACGAGCTCATGCATGGTGGGAGGTTCCATCTTGGAAGGATCGGCAGTCTGCAGCGTGATACCCTTGAGGGCGTAGGTATCCAAAATTGCTTTGTCGAGGATGCCGTCTTCGGCGGGTGTGAGAGTGCCCAGCATCAGTTTGAAAAGCCCGTGGAGCGTGATGGAGGCCGCGCGCAGCGTCTCGCCCGTCTGTGCCTCGTCACCGCGGATGGCGCGGGGAAGATCGAACGGGTTGATACGGTTACTGCTCTGCAGCGACATCGGAATGAAGGTTCCCCCGACAGTTTCGGCAAGTTCCACATATTCGTTTTCCGGATCGATGACAAAGACTTCGGTTCCGAACATCAGCGATCGCAGGATCTCGAGTTTCACGGTGAAGGATTTACCCGCACCGGAGGTGGCAAATACCGTCGCGTTGGCATTAGGGAGATCGAACCGGTCGAAAATGACGAGTGAGTCGTTGTGGCGGTTGATGCCGTAGAGGATGCCGTGGTCGTCCGTCAGGTCCGCGCTGGAAAAGGGGAAGCTCGTCGCGAGCGGCGAGGTGTTCATGTTGCGGTTGATCTCCAATTGATCGAGACACAGTGGCAACGAAGAGATCCACGCGTGTTCCATCTGGAACCATGCGGATTTCGTGAGCACCAGTTTTCCGCCGAGCATCGCTTCGATGTCGGCCTGGAGCTTCTTCAGCTTCTCCGTGTCGTCGCTGTAGATGCTGATGTACATCCCGAACTGGAAGAGTTTCTCGCGGCCGCGTGCCAGAAGATCACGGAGTTCTTCGGCGTCCTGGAGAGCAGCCTCCAGCGCCGGGTCGCGGACGATGCCGCGCTGCTCAAGCATGCGGATACTGCTCCGCATTTCCGCCACTTTCTTTCGGAGCATGCGCATGATGATCTTGCTGCTTGCGGGGTAGATGTATTGCGCGATGTCCATCTGCGCGTCGAAGTTGATGACCTGCGAGAGCCAGTTGGGAAAGATGTAGTTTGGCCAGTTGTACACGAAGAGCGTGTGAACGTACTGGTCGTTTAAGATGATCTCCGTCGTCTTCACCTCCATCGACGCTGGCGAAATCAGATCCAGCGTCTTCTGGAGTCCTTCCTCGTAAAACCGCAGCACCTGCTTTTCATCGGGAGCGATTTCGGCTCCCGTTACGGCTTTTTGAAGGACCTTTTTTGCCTGGGCGTGAATGCCCAGAAGATCATCGATCGCCGCCAGGAGTACCTGGAGCGTGGAAGGTCCTTGTACCGCCGAGTTTTTGGGGGTAGGAAGAGACATAGAGAAATCCTATTATTGTAGCAGAAATGAGGGTTTTAGACAATAAAGAGCGTTTGGTGGGTTTGGTACGTGCTGAACCCAACAAACCCAACAAACCCACAAAACCCAACAAACTCAGTTGGTTAGAATAGCTGGTCTGCTCCGATGCCCGTGCTGTTGCGCCCCCGCCTCCGGCCACGGTCGAGGAGGATATCGAGATCTTCGACACCCGGGAGCTCTATCACCTGGAGTCCGGCAATCAAAATCAGTCGGTTGGCTTCGATCGCCACCACCCGATCCTTGGCGACGTCGAGGAGTTCTTCGAAACGGTCTTTGATATCCTCGGTCTGCTCGCGCTTGGTTTCCACCTCCGCGAGATCGCCCTGGGCCTCAGTGAGTTCGCGCTGGCGCGACCCCGCGCCGGTGTAATCTTTATTATCGAGCGCGCGATTGATTTCGCGTTCCAGATCTTGGGCGGCATTGCGCTTCTCGCGCTCTTCCTCCTTCAACGTTTCCGCCGCGCTCTCAAGCTCCGTGCGTTTGCGCTCCGCCAAGGCAAAAACGTTATGCAGCGTCTGCAGATACTGATCCAGAGTTTCTCTGCGATTGGGGCTCCTATTCAGGATATCGGGTACATCTACCTGCAGGATGTTTCCGAGTTCCTGCAGCAGTGTAAAGGTCTCGTCGGTATCGGGGTCGCCCTGGCGCGCGAAGAGCGCCTTCTGCGCTTCGATGCCGATCCATGCGGAGCGCACGGGAAGGAAAATTCCCTGGGAAAGGTACGCGGCTATGTAGAGCCCGAGCGACGCAGAGGGGCGGGGGAAGAGCGCAGCCGCTCCTCCTTCGAGCGCCGCGACCGCCGAAATTCCCGAAGTCGCCCCTTGGCCCCCCAGTGCCGTCGCGTCCTCCTCGGGTTTGTCTCCCCCCGAAAAAAGCGAGCAGCTGGCAAGCAGGAAGCACAGGCCTGTGGCGATGGCAGAATGCGATCGGCGCATTTCCGTATAGTATAGCGGTTTTTGGGCAGAGAAAGAAGGACGGAAATGATTCAAAAGATGCAGAGGATTCAAACGATATAAACGATTCAAAAGATTCAGAGGATTCAAACGATTCAAAGGAAGTACTCTTTTGAATCCTTTGAATCCTCTGAATCTTTGATCCCAAAGAGTGAGATAAGGAAGGCAAATACTGTATGTTTAGTGCAGTATAACTTTTGTGTTCAAAACATGTATACAAACTGTATGCAAGATCAATTTTTGTTTGCACGTGGAAATGCAGTGGTTTACTGCTACATTTCGCGCTGAACGTTGAGCATAAGTTTTGTTCACGTGGGACGTGCTGCCCCCATGTTTGCTACCCTCCAAACGAAGGCCCAAGAGATCATCAGTACCATGTACGGAGTACAAAATGTGAACATCGCTTGGGAGCGCCCCCAGCAGACGTCCTTTGGTGACATCGCCACACCCGTTGCGATGCAGCTTGCGAAGCAACTCAAAAAAAATCCCAAAGAGATCGCAGCGACACTCGTGGAGAAGCTTCAAAAAGATTCTTCCGTGGAAAAAGCGGAAGTCGCGGGGCCAGGGTACGTGAATGTGTGGCTCAAGCCCCAGGCGCTCATCGACGAGCTCAAGCACACGCGCGAAGCATGCACGGCGAAGGTCGCCAAAAAAAGTGCACCCGTGGTCATCGATTACTCCGCACCCAACATCGCCAAACCGCTTGGCATCCATCACATTCTTTCGACCGTGATTGGTCAGGTGCTCGGCAATCTCTACCGTCATTCCGGTACTGCGGTCATCGGCGTAAATCACATCGGGGACTGGGGGACGCAATTCGGAAAGCTCGCAGTGGCATACGAACTTTGGGGGATGGGAAAGCCTTTGGAGCAATGTACGGTCGAGGATCTTCTGGCGCTCTATGTGAAGTTCCACGACGAAGCCGAGAAGGATGCATCGCTCGAGGAACGGGGGCAGGTAGCGTTTAAACGCCTCGAAGAAGGAGACCAGAACCTGCGTGCGTTCTGGGAGAAGGTGGTTGCCATCACCCTCAATGAACTTGGCGTGCTCTATGCACGTTTGCATGTGACGTTCGACCACACGCAGGGCGAAAGTTTCTACGAAGACAAGATGGAACCCGTCATCGCGGAGGGGAAAAAGAAAAAGGTCTTTCTCCCCGGAGAGAAGGGGGCGATCGTCGTGCAGTATCCCGAAGAGAGCGGGCTCCCGCCGGCCATCGTGCTGAAGGCAGACGGCGCGACAATCTACATGACTCGGGATCTCGCCACGGTCCGGTATCGGCTGGACACCTGGAAGCCACAGGCCGTGCTCTACGTGGTCGATGTCGCTCAGGCACTCTACTTCCGCCAGTTGTTTGCAGCCGTGGAACAGCTTGGATGGAATCCTCCAAAACTCGAGCACGTTCAGTTCGGGCGCATGCGCTTCGCGGATAAGAACATGAGTACGCGAAAGGGAAACATCCTGCGCCTGGAAGAGGTGCTCGATGAAGCGGTGAGGCGTGCGAGAGAGCTCATCAAGAGTAGGGGAGAGAGCATCCAGTCTGATGACACTGCGGCACTCGCGGACATGATGGGCGTCGGTGCGGTCGTGTACGGAATCCTCAGCCAGAACCGCCAGAGTGATCTCGTCTTTGACTGGGACCGAATGCTCAGTTTCGAGGGAAATTCCGCACCCTATCTGCAGTACACCCATGCGCGGGCCTGTTCGGTTCTGCGCAAAGCGGATGCAAGCGATGCAGCTCTCCCGGCAGCGGTTGCCACACTGACTGAAGGAGAGCGGTCGCTCGTCGGAAC
The DNA here is from genome assembly GCA_038063355.1 of Patescibacteria group bacterium. Taxonomy (GTDB): domain Bacteria; phylum Patescibacteriota; class Gracilibacteria; order Peribacterales; family Peribacteraceae; genus 2-12-FULL-55-11. Next base: position 17,393 of record JBBTVH010000160.1, read on the forward strand.
GCTGCTGCGGTTTCCCGAAGTACTGGAGGAAGCACTCAGCGGACATCTGCCGCACGTACTCACACATTACCTCTATCAGCTCTGCCAAGCCTTCAACGCTTTTTACAACAGCGAACCCATTCTTCAGGCAGAGAAATCCCAGAAATCCCTCCGCCTTGCACTTACCTCACTGACAGCCGCCGTTCTTAAATGCGGCGCGGAGTTGCTCACGTTACGTGTTCCCGATCGGATGTAATTCTCAATTCTCAATTTTCAATTCTCAATTTTTCCCTCACATCCCATGGTCCGGTCTTCCTCTCACCGCCGCTATCGCTCTGCACCCCGCAGA